>NZ_JBKEWJ010000020.1:0-64674 GCF_056357555.1 Bifidobacterium sp. LH_230 | reverse complement strand
GGGCGTCGAACCGGAAGACGACGAAACCCCACAAGCCGACGCGGACTAGGATTTCACGCTCACCACAGGTGAGGCACCACTCCGGATTACGCGCTCATTTTCAAATGAGGCACCTCGCATAGTGCGGGGAGTGTTCCTTTGTGTTACGCTAAGTGGGACAATGATTTGCGAACGTATGCAGACAGCGTGAGAAAATTCCGGTTCGGAATTTTCCCGACGATGTTTTGCAAGCGGATTGCAAACGTTGTCAAAAACAGTGGGTGACGTGACTGCCGATGGTATGTGGCAGACCGTTGATCGCTCGGCAGCGGTGCCGGCTGACAGCCGGTTCCGACGCGGCGCGATCGACCGTGACGACCACCCGTAACCCAAACGGAATCACTCCCGACACTCGGATGTACCGGGGGAGAGACTCAAGGACGAGATGAAAGGAAGCACATGGTCGCACGACGATTCAGTTCGTTCGCCAAACGCACTGCCGCGATAGGCATTGCGGTGGCGATGTCCGCGACAACGGTGGCAGTGATGCCAGCGTTCGCAGACGAGACCGACACCGCGGGGCAATCCGCGCAGACGGTCAAGACCATCCAAACCAACGCGCAGCCCGCGCAATCGGCGCAGGCCAGCAGCAAAGACGTGATCGCCATCGCGTTCCAGACCAACTGGAACTCCGTGGCCAAGGAATGCACCGAAGTATACGGCCCCGAAGGCGTGGGCTACGTGCAGATCTCCCCGCCGCTGGAAACCATCCAGGGTACCGAGTGGTGGACTTCGTACCAGCCGGTGAGCTACAAGTTCGACTCCAAGCTGGGCACCGAGGCCGAACTCAAGACCATGATCAAGACGTGCAACGCGGCCGGCGTCCAGGTCATCGCCGACGCGGTCATCAACCACACCACCGGCGTCGACCGCGGCGCAAGCACCGGCGTCGCCGGCAGCAAGTTCGACGCCGACGGCGACTTCCCCGAAATCCCGTACACCAAAGAAAACTTCCACGACTGCACCAAGAACATCGGCGACTACACGAACGCCGACGAGGTCCAGAACTGCCGCCTGACCGGCTTGCAGGATCTCGACACTAGCCAGGAATACGTGCAGGACAAGCTCGCCGACTACATGAACCGTCTGCTCCAGCTCGGTGTCTACGGCTTCCGCGTCGACGCGGTCAAGCACATCGCCAACAAGGACGTCGCCGCCATCAAGGCCAAGCTGGCCGAGAAGTCCGGCCGTGCCGCCGACAGCATCTTCTTCGAGCAGGAAGTCATCGGCAACGCGTCCGAGGCCGCCGCGATCCAGCCGATCAACTACGTCGGCAACGGCAAGGTATCCGAATTCAACTACAACGCGCACCTGTCCGCCGCGTTCGCGTCCGACATCACCAGCGAGGCCAAGGGTCTGGGCAAGATCGGCGGCGACGGCTGGCTGACCTCCGACCAGGCGGCCGTGTGGGTCACCAACTGGGACACCGAACGCAACTCGTCCGCGATCACGTACAAGAAGGGCTCGAAGTACCTGCTCGCGAACGCGTTCATGCTCGCGTACAACTACGGCCAGCCGCACATCTACTCCGGCTACTACTTCGACAACAACGACGACGGTGCGCCGGGCGCGACCGAAACGAGCGTGCCGGACATGGTCTGCCCGACCGACGGCTCGATGACGCCGGGCACGTGGCAGTGCGCCGACCGTTGGACCGCGATCCGCGGCATGATCGGCTTCCACAACGCGGTCAACGGCACCGATGTGAATAACTGGAAGGCGTACGACGCGAACGTGCTCGGCTTCGGCCGCGGCAACGTCGGCTACCTCGCGCTCAACAACAGCGCGAAGGATTCGACGCAGAAGTTCACGACGTCGCTGCCGGCCGGCGAGTACTGCAACGTGTACGCGACCGGTGATTGCTCGCAGACCGTCACGGTGAAGGCCGACGGTACGTTCGACGCGACGCTCGCGGCGAACTCGGCCATCGCGATCTACGCGGGCGCGACCAAGGACAGTTGGACCGGCACCGCGAAATCCGATCCGTCCGATCCTGATCTGACCGTCAACGACGAGGCCGCGAAGGCCGCGACCGACACGAGCCGCACCGTCTACTACAAGCTCCCCGAAGGCTGGACGCAGGCATACATCCATTACGGCATCAACGGCTGGGCCGAGCAGGGCCACGAGCTGATGGAGGACGCCGGCAACGGCTGGGTCAAGTACACGGTCGACCCGAAGGGTCAGTCGTTTGAATACGTATTCACCGATGACAACGGTAGCTGGGACAACCCGAACGGCGGCGGCAATTACACCGCGCAGGGTCACTGGACGGCCGTCGCCGACCACGAGGCCAGCGCCGGCGTGCCGGAGGGTGTGAACGTCTACCAGCCGAAGACCAAGGTCGTCGTGCATTACAAGCCGGCGGAGGGCGACACCGTCGCCGACCGCGGCGTGTACATGTGGGGCACTGACAAGGATGGCAAGTCGCTGGATGCCAAGTGGCATGCGTTCACCGGCGAGGACTCGTACGGCAAGGTGTTCGAGACGACCATCGACGGCGCGTACGAGGCCGACAAGATCGGCGTGATCGTGACCACCGAAGGCTGGGACAAGGTCGGCGGCGACCGTCTGATCGACGGTTCGACCGGTACGGCCGAGATCTGGGTCGACGGCTCCGCTCCCGACACGACGCTCACCGCGGCTCCGGAAGGCTACGCGAAGGCCGCCGACACGATCAACGTGACCATCCACTACCATCGTCTCGCCGACGACTACGCGAGCGAGGACGGCATGAAGGCATGGGACATCTGGGGCTGGGCCGACGGCGTCAACGGCGCCGCGTACCCGTTCACCAGCCATGACGACTACGGCCTGACCGCCAAGTACACGCTCAAGGGCGGTGCCATGAGCGTGCCGCAGTTCATCGTGCGCTACGGCGGCGACGGCTGGGAGGCCAAGGACCCGGACGACAACAACCGCACCATCCCGCAGTCCGCGATCACGCTGAACGACGACGGCACGGCGAACGCCGAGATCTGGGTCGTGCAGGGCGACCCGACGATCTACACCAACGGCACGCTGTACAACGCGGCCGGCACGATCGTCTCCGCGTCGATGACCGACTTCACGACCGTCGTCGCCAAGCTCAACAAGTCGATCGTCGCCGACGATCTCGCCTCCAAGGTGTCCCTCGATGGCGCGAAGATCAAGGACGTGGAGGCCGACGGCAACACCGTCACCATCACCACTGCCGAGGAGCTGAGCGTGACCAAGCCGTACACCGTGTCGATCGAGGGTTACGGCACCCAGTCCGTCTCGCTCGGTGCGATCGTTCGCAGCGATGCCTTCGACCAGAAGTATGCATACGATGGCGACGATCTCGGCGCGAACTACACGGCTTCCAAGACCACGTTCAAGCTGTGGGCTCCGACCGCGACCCAAGTCACGCTGCGCATGTATAAGGACGCCACCGACCCGAACTCCGACATCGTCAACGTGCGCAAGACCGAAACGGCCGCCGGCGACCGCGGCGTCTGGACGTTCGCAATCGACGGCGATCTCAAGGACTACGCCTACGACTACGAGCTGACCTTCGCCGACGGCACCGTCAACACGTCCGCCGATCCGTACGCGACCGCGGCCGTGGCGAACGGCGAGCGTTCCGTCGTCCTGTCCGACGAGGAAAAGGGCGATGCCGGCGAACGTATGCCGTCGTTCAGCAAGCCGACCGATGCAATCGTTACCGAAGCGAACGTGCGCGACATGACGATCAACCCGAACTCCGGCGTCTCCGCCGACAAGCGTGGCAAGTATCTCGGCTTCGTCGAGGAAGGCACCACGGTCGACGGCAAGAAGGGCGCGGCCGCGACGGGCATCGACTACCTCAAGTCGCTCGGCGTGACCCACGTGCAGATCCTGCCGGTCTTCGACTACGGTTCCGTGGACGAGACGGGCGACCTGAGCTACAACGCGGCGGGCGCGCAGAACTGGGGCTACGATCCGGAGAACTACAACGTGCCGGAAGGCTCGTACTCCTCCGATCCGACCAACCCGGCCGCGCGCGTGACCGAGATGAAGCAGATGGTCAAGGGGTTGCACAAGAACGGCCTGCGCGTCGTGATGGACGTCGTGTACAACCACGTCTACAACGCGAGCGAGCACGCCTTCAACAAGACCGTCCCCGGCTACTACTTCCGCTACGACGCGAACGGCAACCTGACCAACGGCTCCGGCTGCGGCAACGACGTGGCCTCCGAGCGCGCGATGGCCCGCAAGTACATCGTCGACTCGGTCACGTACTGGGCGAAGGAGTACAACGTCGACGGCTTCCGCTTCGACCTCATGGGACTGATCGACCAGACCACGATGAAGGAGGTGCGCGCGGCGCTCGACAAGATCGACCCGAGCATCCTCGTCATCGGCGAAGGCTGGGACATGACCGACGCGATCGGCGACCAGGAGACGACCCAGCCCAACGCCAGCAAGGTGCCGGGCGTGGCGTTCTTCAACGATTCGCTGCGCGACGCGATCAAGGGCAGCGTGTTCTCCGACGAGGACACCGGCTTCGTGACCGGCAAGGCCGGCAAGGAGAACCTCATCGCGACCAACGTGCTCGGCTGCAACAACGCGCGCGAGGGCATCGACGACAGCGGCCACTGCAACAACGGCTCTTCTGACACCGCGTATGCGGGTGCCGACCAGGTGGTGCAGTACGTCGAGATCCACGACAACCTCACGCTGTATGACAAGCTTGTCAAGAGCGCGCCTTCCGACAGCGAGGAAGTGCGGCTGGCTCGCGCCAAGCTCGCCGACTCGCTGATCTTCCTGTCGCAGGGCATCACCGACATGCAGTTCGGCCAGGAGTTCCTGCGCACCAAGGGCGGCAACGGCAACAGCTACAACGCGGGCGACGCGGTCAACGCGATCGACTGGAACCGCGTGGTCGAGCAGTCCGATTCGGTTGACTACGTTCGCGGGCTGATCGCGCTGCGCAAGTCGATCGCGGCGCTGCACCTGTCGTCGTACGACGACATCGCGGCGAAGATGACCGTGCTCGCGCAGGCCGACGGCGTGGTCGCGTACCGGCTGACCGACGGCGACGACACGTACGTGGTCGCGTTCAACGCGAACGATGCGGCGGCGGCCGTGCCGGGCGTGGACGCGGGCTCGTACACGACGCTCGCGGCCGACGGCAAGGTGACGCTGGACGGCGGCGCTGCGGTGACCGTGGGCGCGGACGGCAAGCTCAACGTGGGTGCGCTGGCGGTGACCGTGCTGAAGAAGGCCGTGAAGGATGACGGCGGGGATACGCCGGTCGATCCGACGCCTGATCCGGACCCCGATCCGACGCCTACGCCGGACCCGGACAAGCCGGGCGATGGCGATGACGGCGACAAGCCGGGTGATGGTAACAAGCCGGGTGACGACACGGATAAGCCGGGTGACGGGCAAAAGCCGGGTGATGGTGATGCCGACAAGCCGGGTTCCGACACCATCAAGCCGAACGGCGGCCAGTCCGATGCCAAGCCGAACGGCTCCGACAAGGCCGATGGCGCGAACAAGGGTGACGGCAAGGTCGAAACCCTCACCAACACCGGTGCGCCGATCATCGGTGCGCTCGCGGTGTCGGCGATGCTGGCGCTCGCCGGCTCCGCCACCTTCCTCCTGACCAAGACCAAGGAGGACTAGCGGGATTGACCTCGGCGGTCGCTCCTTCGCGGCGCGGTTGCCGTGGCCAACCCGTGACAGGTTCATGAATGTGCCCCGCTGGGATCGCTCCCCGCGGGGCACATTCATGAAAGCGTCCGCAAGTTGCCCCGCATAGGTGCCTCTCCGCGGGGCAACTTCGGGAGTTATCTGGGTTTCGCCCCGCTGAAAGGGGTTCAAGCGGGGTGTCTTGCCGGCATCTTCCGGGTTTTGCCCCGCTGAGAGGGGTCTTAGTGGGGCGGAACCGTGATGAGGTGTGAGGTTTGCCCCGCAATGGGAGACAAAGTGAACACAACATGACATGACGTGTTCAACTGGCGTTCGTGTTGCGGTCGGCTGGGCGTTGATTTGCGGGTCTACCGTCGATCCCGGAACTACCGTTATGGGGTTCTCCAACGGAACCGGATAGGGGAAACGACGTTCGATTTCGGGGGAAGGTTCAGGCGCCCGCCGCGCGGATACGACAATAATGATGCGGCACGCGCCATGAATGGAAGAAGATCCATATGAACATGAAGCAAGTCGCGAAAGGCGCCATCGCCGCGCTGACCTCCGTGGCCGCACTCGGCGCGCTGACCGCCCCGGCCCTCGCCACGGACGGCGCCGGCGTCGATGTGCTCTCGCAGCACGGCGGCGCGCAACGCATCGCCGGCGTGTACGGCAACGCCAAGGCCAAGAACGTCATCCTGTTCATCGGCGACGGCATGGGCGATTCCGAAATCACCGTGGCTCGCAACTACCTGCACGGCGTCAACGGCACGTTCGACGGCCTCGACAAGATCGGTCAGGCCGGCTCCGCCGCGGAAACCGGCGTCGGCCAGTACACGACGTTCTCGCTCGGCAACAACTCCGGCGACTCGCTCATGGCCAAGGACAAGAGCGGTAACCTGACTGGCTCCACCACCGCGGGCGTGATCACGCCCGTCACCGACTCCTCCGCCTCCGGCTCCGGCTGGTCCACCGGCACCAAGACCTACAACAACGCGGTCGACGTCGACGTCAAGGGCAACCCGCAGCTCAACCTCATCGAACTCGCCAAGGCCGCCGGCAAGGCCACCGGCAACGTGACCACCGCCGAAATCCAGGACGCCACCCCGGCCGTCCTCGAATCGCACTCCACCGAGCGCGCCTGCTACGGCCCGCAGGGCAAGTGGGACGGCAAGACCGACACCAACGGCGACGGCAAGATCGACCCGGCCACCGACGGCAACCAGGCCAAGAACTGCCTCGCCAACCAGCTCAAGGCGAACGGCGGCATCGGCTCCATCTCCGAGCAGCTGCTCGACACCCGCGCCGACGTGACCATCGGCGGCGGCTCCAAGTACTTCAACCAGTTCGGCCTCGACGGCAAGACCCTGTGGGAGCAGGCCAAGGACCGCGGTTTCCAGACCGTCCAGTCTGGTGATGTCGCCGGCTTCAAGGCCCTGAAGGAAGCTGACCAGAGCAAGCCGGTCCTCGCGCTGCTCGGCGACGGCAACCTGCCGACCCAGTACAACCCGTCCGTCGCCACCAAGTACAGCGCGGACAAGGACGCGAACCCGACCGTCTGCACGCCGAACGACAAGTGGCTCGGCAACCAGGGCGCCTCGCTCGCCGACTTCACCAACAAGGCCATCGACCTGCTGTCTGCCAACCCGAACGGCTCCAAGAACGGCTACTTCCTGCAGGTCGAAGGCGCGTCCATCGACAAGCAGGACCACAACGCCAACGCCTGCGGCCAGATCGGCGAGACCGACGACCTCGACAAGGCCATCTCTGCCGCGCTCGCCAAGGTCGACCTGAACAACACGCTCGTCATCGTGACCGCCGACCACGCGCACACCTCGCAGATCGTCGAAGCCCAGCCGTACTACGCGCTGAGCACCGTGCTCAAGAACCACGACGGCTCCAAGACCGTCATCTCCTACGGCACCTCCGACGCCCCGGTCTACCAGGACGCCGACGGCAACGCGATCGACGACGACGAGTACACGCAGGGTGAGAACGGCGACGCCAACACCGACGAGAAGTTCGCCGGCGCGCAGGGCAACATGAGCCACACCGGCACGCAGCTGCGCATCGCGGCCTCCGGCCCGGGCGCCTCCCGCGTGGACGGCCTGACCGACCAGACCGACAACTTCTACACCATCGCCAACGCGCTCGGCCTCGCGGCCGACACCACCGCGCAGAACGCGCTGTCCGACGGCGCCAAGGTCGAGGTCAAGAAGAACGCCGACGGCAAGTACTTCGCCGAGGCCACCGGCTTCAACGGTGACGCGGTCCTGTCCTACAAGCTGACCGACAAGGCCAGCGGCAAGGTCGTGGCCCAGTCCGCCGACAACGACACCAACAAGACGCCGGTCGCCGGCGTGCGTGTCGCCACCGCGCAGACCACCGAGATCGCGCTGCCGAGCGACTTCACCCCGGCTGAGGGTGCGAACTACACGCTGACCGTGACCGGTCGCCAGTCCGCCAAGGCCGTGGCCGTTGACTTCGCGGGTGCCAAGGGCTCCGCGGACAAGCAGCCGGGCGCCGATAACAACGGTACGAACAACGGCAAGACCGATGCGAACGGCAACCAGACCGTCGCCTCCGGCGAGGTCAAGAAGCCGGCCGCTCCGCTGAGCAGCACCGGTGCCGCCGTGCTCGGCGTGGTGATGGCTGTGCTGGCGCTCGTCGCCGGCGGTCTGACCATCAAGTTCGCCAAGGCCGGCCGCCGCTGATCCTTCCGAGCTGAACGGTCGCTGATCTGACTGCAAGGGCTTCCCTGACTGATGTTGGGGAAGCCCTTTTGCGTGTGGCGTGGTGTGCGCGGGATCGGTCGCCGAGCGACCGATGCTGTTGGTTGGCGGCGCTGATGAGCCGCCGGCGCTCCCTCAGCCGAGGGGGAGACGAGGGGCTTTCTGATTGTGCTGGTTTTGCGACTGCGGACAGCCTTCGGCTGGCTGGCTGGCTGGTTGGCGCCGCTGTGCGGCCGCGTACCCCAACCCGCCCGGCCTTCGCCGGGCACCCTCCCCTGAAAGGGGAGGGAAGTGTGGACGGGTTTCCCTCCCCTTTCAGGGGAGGGTGTCAGCGAAGCTGACGGGTTGGGGTACGCGGCGCATCAACGCCGCCAACAGCACAGCCAGCCGAAGGCTGTCCGCATCTGCGAGACAAGCCGTATCGAATCCAAAGGTGACTCGGCTCCCTCGGCTGAGGGAGCTGGCCGCCGTAGGCGGACTGAGGGAGCGTCCGCGGCGCGCGGCGCCGCCAGCAGCACAGCATCGGCCGAGGGCCGATCCCGTTTTCCGATGCGCTTCCCGTCTCCCCAAAAAAATCTTCGGGAATCGGGAATAAAAAGTTGCGACACAAAGTTGAGTGGTGTAGGCTCAAGTTTTGGAAAACAAAAAAAGGCCGACATCCTCGAGACGAGGGCGGTACGGCGGCGATCATGAGATCGCGGCCGCGCGGCTTCCCGGAACTTGAGCGAAGAAACGTCAACGAATCATCAATCAAAGGAGCACATTATGGGACGTGCAGTAGGTATTGATCTTGGTACTACGAACTCCTGCATCGCTACGCTGGAGGGCGGCGAGCCGACCGTCATCGTGAACGCGGAAGGCATGCGTACCACGCCGTCCGTCGTCGCGTTCTCCAAGTCCGGCGAGATCCTTGTCGGCGAGGTCGCCAAGCGTCAGGCCGTCACCAACGTCGACCGCACTATTTCTTCCGTCAAGCGTCACATGGGCACCGACTGGACCGTCGAGATCGACGGCAAGAAGTGGACCCCGCAGGAGATCTCCGCGCAGATCCTGATGAAGCTGAAGAGGGACGCTGAGGCGTACCTCGGCGAGCCGGTCACGGACGCCGTCATCACCTGCCCGGCATACTTCAACGACGCCCAGCGTCAGGCCACCAAGGACGCCGGCACGATCGCCGGCCTGAACGTGCTGCGTATCATCAACGAGCCGACCGCGGCCGCACTGGCGTACGGTCTCGAGAAGGGCAAGGACGACGAGCACATCCTCGTCTTCGATCTGGGCGGCGGCACCTTCGATGTCTCGCTGCTGGAGATCGGCAAGGACGAGGACGGCTTCTCCACCATTCAGGTGCAGGCCACGAACGGCGACAACCACCTCGGCGGCGACGACTGGGATCAGAAGATCATCGACTGGCTGGTCGGCGAAGTCAAGAACAAGTACGGCGTTGATCTGAGCAAGGACAAGATCGCGCTGCAGCGTCTGAAGGAAGCCGCCGAGCAGGCGAAGAAGGAATTGTCTTCGTCCACCTCGACCTCCATCAACATGCAGTACCTGGCCATGACCCCTGACGGCACCCCGGTCCACCTTGACGAGACGCTGACCCGTGCGCACTTCGAGGAAATGACCTCCGACCTGCTCGGCCGCTGCCGCACGCCGTTCAACAACGTGCTGCGCGACGCGGGCATCGGCGTGAGCGACATCGACCACGTCGTGCTCGTCGGCGGTTCGACCCGTATGCCGGCCGTCAAGGAGCTCGTCAAGGAGCTGACCGGCGGCAAGGAAGCGAACCAGTCCGTGAACCCGGATGAGGTCGTGGCCGTCGGCGCCGCCGTGCAGTCCGGCGTCATCAAGGGCGACCGCAAGGACGTCCTGCTGATCGACGTGACCCCGCTGTCGCTGGGCATCGAGACCAAGGGCGGCATCATGACCAAGCTCATCGAGCGCAACACCGCCATCCCGACCAAGCGTTCCGAGGTCTTCTCGACCGCCGAGGACAACCAGCCGTCCGTGCTGATCCAGGTCTACCAGGGCGAGCGTGAGTTCGCCCGCGACAACAAGCCGCTGGGCACCTTCGAACTGACCGGCATCGCGCCGGCTCCGCGTGGCGTCCCGCAGATCGAGGTCACCTTCGACATCGACGCCAACGGCATCGTGCACGTGTCCGCCAAGGACAAGGGAACCGGCAAGGAGCAGTCGATGACCATCACCGGCGGCTCGGGTCTGCCGAAGGACGAGATCGACCGCATGGTCAAGGAGGCCGAGGCCCACGAGGCCGAGGACAAGCAGCGCAAGGAGGAGGCCGAGACCCGCAACCAGGCCGAGGCGTTCGCCTACCAGACCGAGAAGCTCGTGAACGACAACAAGGACAAGATCTCCGACGAGATCGCCAAGGAAGTCACCGAGAAGGTCAACGCGCTGAAGGAAGCCCTCAAGGGCGACGACATCGAGAAGGTCAAGACCGCGCAGAGCGAGCTCATGACCTCCGCCCAGAAGATCGGCGAGGCGCTGTACTCGCAGCAGGCCGCGGCCGGTGCCGCCGGCGCTGCTGGCGCGGGTGCCGCCGCTGGTGCCGGTGCGTCGGGCGCCTCGAACGGTGGCGACGACGACGTGGTGGACGCCGAAGTCGTGGACGATGACGACGACAAGAAGGACAACAAGTAATCATGTCCGAGTTCAACAAGGACGATTACCTGAACGACCTGCCGGACGTGGATGACGTGGCCGCTGGTGCGGCTACGTCGGGCGCGGCCGGCTCGGCCGCCTCTGCGACGGCTGGTTCGGCGAAGACCGAGCAGCCGGCCTCGGCTCCCTCGGCTGAGGGAGCTGGCGCGGCGAACGCCGCGAATGAGGGAGCGTCGGAGGGCAAGCCCTCCGCAAAGGAAGAATCGACTGAGAAGTCCGAGGATTCCAAGGCCGCTTCCGCTGATTCCGCTGCTGCCGCTTCCGACAAGTCCGCCGACGACACCCTCACCCCGCTTGGCAAGGCCAAGAAGGAGGCCGCCGACTATCTCGAGGCCCTGCAGCGCGAGCGTGCGGAGTTCGTCAACTACCGCAACCGCGCCCAGAAGGAGCAGGAGCGCTTCCGCCAGCATGGCATCATCGATGTGCTGACCGCGCTGCTGCCCGCCCTCGACGACATCGATCGCATTCGCGAGCACAGCGAGATGGATGATTCCTTCAAGGCTGTGGCCACGAAGATCGACAAGGCGTTCGAGAAGTTCGGCGTCGAGAAGTTCGGCGAAAAGGGCGAGGACTTCGATCCGACGAGGCATGAGGCGATCCTGCACAAGCCGGACGCGTCGGCCGAGAAGGAAACCGTCGACACCGTGGTGGAAGCCGGCTACCGCATCGGCGACCGCGTCATCCGCGCCGCCCGAGTAGTCGTAGCCTCCCCCCAAAACTAAATCCCATCCCAATCCCCAACAAAAAACGGTTTGTAGAAGTCGCCCATCCGATCCCAATCATCGGCAGTCGTCTTCTACAAACGGGGATAGGTGAAACGCACATAACTGAACGTATATATCGACCGACGTCAGTTATATGCGTAACCGAGCGTGGGGCGGCGGTATATGTTGCCCGGCCGTAAGACTCGGCCGAGCGGCCTGGAGCGTGCCGGGCAACATATACCGCCGCCCCACGCGGCCACCGCAGCAAATAAAACTGCATGAGCCGTATCAATCGTTTATCTTTACCCCCTCAGTCAGTTACGCTGACAGCCCCTATCAGGAGCGCAAAAGGGAAACGTAACAACTCGCCACGCGCGAGGTAAGAAGAAAGGAGACATGATGGCTGAAAATGAATGGCTGAGCAAAGACTTCTACAAAGTCCTTGGTGTCTCCAAGGACGCCAGCGAAGCCGACATCACCAAGGCATACCGCAAGCTGGCCCGCAAATACCATCCTGATCTGAACAAGACCAAGGAAGCCGAGGAGAAATTCAAGGACATCTCCGAGGCGTACGACGTACTCAACAACAAGGAAACCCGTCAGAAGTACGACGCGATCCGCCAGTTCGGCATGGGCGGCGCGCGCTTCGCCGGCGGCTCCGGCAGCGGAGGATTCGACGCGTCCGGTTTCTCCGACGTCTTCGGTTCGATGTTCGGCGGCGGCAACGGCGGCAACATCCGCTTCTCCACGAGCGGCGGCGGCCCGACCAATCTCAACGACATCTTCTCGATGTTCGGCGGTGCGGCGGGTGCCGGCGGTCGTGGCGGCTTCGGTCAGCAGGGCAGCCCGTACGGCCAGTATTCGCAGTACGAGGCCGCGCCCGAGCCGGAGAACGGCGAGGATCGCACGTCGAAGATCAAGTTGACGTTCCGTCAGGCGGTCAAGGGCGCGACTGTGTCCTTGAGCGTGGACGGCAAGAAATTCAAGACGCATATTCCGGCCGGCGTGAAGGACGGTCAGAAGATTCGTCTGGCCGGCAAGGGCAAGCCGGGCCGCAACGGCGGCAAGACCGGCGACCTGTACCTGAACGTGAGCGTGGCGGATGACCCGAAGTTCACGATGAGCGGGCATGATCTGGTCGTGGATCTGCCGGTGACCGTGGGCGAGGCCGTAGCCGGCGCGAAGGTCGAGATGAAGGACATCGACGGCGAGCCGGTGACGTTCAAGGTGCCGGCGGGTTCGTCGAGCGGTACGGAAGTGCATGTTGCCGGTAAGGGCGTGAAGAACGGTAATGCGTTCGGCGACCTGATCGGGCGCGTGCAGATTCATGTGCCGGCCAAGCCTGGTCTGGGTCTGAAGCATGCGGCGAAGGAGTTCGACAAGGCGTCGGGCGACTTCGCGGCGGAGCTGGCCGAGCAGCGGTGATGTGACGTCCTTGAATGGTCCGAATAGTCGTCAGTGTGCGCTGACGGCTATTCGGGCTTTGATGTGATGACATTTTCACCCCCTCAGTCAGCTTCGCTGACAGCTCCCCTTCAGGGGGAGCAGGGCACTTGGCTGAGGATGTGGTCATGCGGCCATCTGACAGCCCCCTGAAGGGGAGCAGAGCATGACGAGGCGTTCCGATTGGTCGTAAGGCCATGATAAATGAACGATAAGGAGATGAGTGCATATGGCGAGAATCGCGCAGGAAGTCAAGCGTGCCTACGCTGCGTGTGCGGCGGCGCTCGTCTCCGGTCGTGCCGATCTCGACGCGGTGGACTCGTTGGGATTGAATGTGGAACTGCCCGTGTTCGCGGTCGGGCAGGCGGCCGAATTGGCGGGTGTGCACCCGCAGACGCTGCGGCAGTATGACCGGCTCGGGCTGGTCGTGCCCAAGCGCACCGAGGGCGGTGCCCGCCGCTACACGTTGCGCGACATCGACCGGCTGGCTCAGTCCCAGCATCTGAGCCAGGTCGAAGGCATCAATCTGGCCGGCATCACGCGCATCCTCTCGTTACAGGAGGAGAACCGCCAGCTGCGCCGGCAGAACCGACATCTGCGCCGTCGTCTCGAGGGCGACAGCGTGTTCGAGGCCGGTATCGATGGCGAGGTCGTCGAGGTGCGTCAGGCCAAGTCGAAGTACTACCGCATCTGGCGTCGCGGCAGTGGCAAGCCGTTGCAGATCACGGCCGGCCCGGCCGACGAGGCCGAACTCGTCCCCTCGGAACTTGTGCTGCTTGGCGATTGAGAGGCTGAATCCGTTTGCTGTTTTGGTCGGTTTAACGATCGAGAGGCATACATTCGTGGGATATGACCCATTCTAGGGGTGTAATTGCGCTAAAACGGGCTTGGCGACCGGGATGGGCGCCTCTCTATCGTCAAACTGACCCGTGCAAGTGCCTGTTTTAGCCTCTCGATCGTCAAACCGTGGTGCCGCGGCTGTCTGAACAGGCTTGCCCGATCTTGATATGGGCCGATACGGAATCAACATCGACCCGCGCGCGCTCGTCCGTGAGGTTTGGTGAGATAGAGGTATCAGTCAAATCGTTTCGAGCCGCGAAACGATCGAGGGAAAGGTGCCTTGCGATGTTGCTCAAAGCCGTGTTCTGGGATATGGATGGCACGCTGATCGATTCCGAACCGTACTGGCATGCCGGCGAGATGGAGATCGCCAAGGCGCATGGCGGCTACTGGGATCTCGATCTCGCATGGCAGGGCTCCGGCACCCCGGTGCCGCAGGTCGCGCAGCGCATGGTCGAGCACGGATGCCAGCTGTCGATCGAGGAGATCGGCAAGGGCATGATCGACTATGTGGCGAAGGCCGAAGCCGCGCACATGCCGTGGATTCCCGGCGTGACCGCCGTGCTCGAATCGTTGATCGCCGTGGGCATCCCGTCCGTGCTGGTCACCACGTCGCCGCGTCATCTGGCCCAGGGACTGGTCGACCAGGCGCCGAAGGGCGCGTTCGCCGGGTTCATCTGCGGCGACGACGATGTGGAGAAGAAGCCGTCCCCCGCGCCGTATCTGGCCGCGGCCAAGCTGCTGGGCATCGCGCCGGAGGACATGGCGTATTGCGTGGCGCTCGAGGATTCGATGAGCGGGCTGAAGTCGGCCGCCGCGTCCGGCGCGACGCTGATCGCGCAGACCGGATACATCAATACGGACACGTCCAACGGCCCGCAGTTCGCGTCGATCTCCTCGTACGACGGCGTGACGGCCGAGACGCTCGACGGCTACGTGCGCCAGCGCGTCGGCGCGTGAACATCCCCGAAAATATAGCTTGCGGGGAGTAGGCTGGACAATGACCATACACGCGTATTAAGGAGGCGTATCATGGCTGATTTTGATTTTGGCGATGGCCTGCGCAAGGTGTTCCTTGCGGGCATCGGTGTTCTTGCCACCACCGTGGAAAAGAGCCAGGAGATCGTCGATGATCTCGTCAAGAAGGGTGAACTGACCGTCGAGCAGGGCAAGGCGCTTAACACCGAACTCAAGCGCAAGGCCGCCGAGGTCAAGGAGGAGTCCGCCAAGAAGGATGCTCCCGCCGCCCCGGCTGCCGACGAGACCAAGACCGAGTGACCGCGCGGTCGCTCATGGTACTGACGTGACGACATCACGATCGAACATCGGTGTTGCACGTTGTCATTTCGACCGAACGTCAGTGAGCGGAGAAATCCTGTGAAGCCTACCGGCGCATAGGGTTTCTCCGCTTATCATTATCAGGGCCGACCAGGGGGTGTTCATGGCCAGCGAAACCAACGCATACACGCAGACCGAATGGCCGGGCGAAACGCTCGACCTGTTCGGCCCGCGCCGCGACGTGTTCTCCGAACGGTACCATCTCACCCGTTGGGGCAAGATCAAGCGGCTCAAGCAGATCGCCGGCATCGCCAGGCAATTCGACGTCGCCCACGGTCTGACCCCGGTCAAAATGCGGCTCATGCTCGAGGCGCTCGGCCCCACGTTCGTCAAGGTCGGCCAGATCCTGTCGATGCGTTCGGAAATGCTGCCGCAGTCGTTCTGCGACGAACTGGCCAAACTGCGCGCCGATGCCGATCCGATGCCGTATGAGACCGTCGTCGAAACACTCTCCCACGAATACGGCCGCCCGGTCGACGAGATCTTCGAACATATCGACGCCACGCCGCTCGGTTCCGCGTCGCTCGCGCAGGTCCACCGCGCCACACTCCTCACCGGTGAGGACGTGGCCGTCAAGGTGCAGCGGCCCGGCGTACGCGAAACGATGGCGCAGGATGTGTCGATCATGCGATCGATCGCAAAAGTCGCCACCAAAGTCGTCTCCACCGCGCAGGTCGTGGACCTCGGCGGCGTGGTCGAGGAGCTGTGGGACACGTTCGAATCCGAGACCGACTTCCTCGTCGAGGCGCGCAATCTCGCGGAATTCAAGCGATTCTGCGAACCGTACCGGTACATGGACTGCCCCAAGCCGTACATGGACCTGTGCACTGAACACGTTGTCGTGATGGACTACATCGAAGGCATCTCCGTCTCCCATCCCGAACGACTCATCGCCGCCGGCTACGACCTCAAGGAGATCGGCACCAAACTGGTCGACAACTACGCCACGCAGGTGCTTGACGTCGGTTTCTTCCACGCCGACCCGCACCCCGGCAACATCATGGTCGCCGGCGGACAGATCGTGCTGCTCGACCTCGGCATGACCGGCCGGCTCAACATGAAGACGCGCTCGGTCATGAAGCAGATGATCTTCGCCGTCGCCAAACAGGACACGCCCGCGCTCGCGGACGGTCTGCTGCGGTTCGCCGGTTCGTCCAACGATCCCGAGGACTATCCCGCGCTGCTCGCCGATCTCGACACGATCGTCGCCGAATACGGCACCGTCGACCTGTCCGATCTGGATATCGCCGCGTTCATCACCGCGCTCACGCAGCTCGCGCAACGGCATGGGATCGAGGTGCCGAGTTCGGTCACGACGGTCGGGCGCGCGCTCGTGACGCTCGAGGGGCTGCTGGACGAGTTCATTCCCGATGTGAACATGATCGAGATCATCTCGAAGCATATCGCGACGAGCAAGTCGCCCAAGCAGGCCGCGAAGGACGAGCTGGAATCGCTTGGCGTCGAGGGGCATCTTGCGCTGCACGGGCTGCTGAGCGCGCTGGGCGAGGCGAAAACCGCGTCGCGGATGCTCACGCGCGGACAGCTGCGCGTCAATGTGGAGCTGATCGGCGCGGAGGAGCCGATGAACAAGCTTTCCGACATGGTGAACCGCCTGACGATGGCGCTGATCGTGGTCGGCCTGTTCGTCGGCTCGTCGATCGTGTATTTCGCCGGCATGAAGCCGATCATCTTCGGCATCCCGGTGGTCGGTTTCATGGGGTATGTGGTCGCGTTCGTGCTGTCCGTGTGGATCGTCTTCGACATCAACTTCAAACGCCGCAAAAAGCGGTGAACGCGGGGTGCTTGGTCTACGGTGGCGCCATCGTTGTCATTTCGACCGAGCGCAGCGAGCGGAGAAATCTTCCGCGGATTTGCGTTTCGGAAGATTTCTCGACTCGGCTTCGCCTCGCTCAAAATGACATAAAGACAGGCTTGATTCGCTTGAAATGACGGTCGTTCACTGACACAGCATCCACTGCCATGCGGGAATGATGTGAATGGGTCCGTTGGCGGTATGCTCGGTGCCATTTTCTCGTAGGGTGATGATGGTGCTTTCGATGCCGGGCATGCGTTTCATGGTCTGCTCGAGCGCGGTGATTTCGCGTGTGCGGGTCTTGGAACTGTCCATATTCACGGTGACTTGTATGGCGCTGTAAGGTTCCGCGCCAAGAGCGTCGCCGATAAGGAAGTCTACTTTTTCCTGTTTTGCGGTGGGTAATGTCAACGATGTGATGAAATCGGTGCGGCGGCCGGCTTGGCGTCGACGTAGCTCAAGGTATACGGCAGTTTCGAGTCGTTTGCCGATATCTTGTTGGTTGGCTCGCGACACTGCATACACTAGGCCGGGATCTTCGGCGTAGATCTTCGGCACCGTAGTACTGTCTGGTTTGAGCGACGTGGTGTATTCGCTGACTTCATAGCAGAGGAATGCCTGTTCAAGCAGGTCGAGAATGCGTCGTGCCTTGTTCCAGTACAGTTTGTAGCCGACTTGCTCGAGCTGCGCGGTGAGTTTGCTGACGGACATCTCGCATCCGGTGTTGCGTAATACGAATAATGCAATCTGATTCGCTAAGGTGATGTCGCCGCGGCCTAGGCGTTCCGCGACATCTCGCGCGACGACATCTCGCATGTAGCTTTGGAGCATATCGATGCGGCCGGCCGATGGCAATGATTGGACGCCAGGGAATCCTCCGTCGATAAGATAGCGGTCGAACGCCGATTCCATCATGGTTGCGGTTTGTGGCGAGAACGAATTGGCGCTTGTTTCCGGCGCGTCGATGTGGTGGAAATCGCAGTATTCGCGGAAGGAAAGTGGTAGTATTTCATGCGAATATGAACGACCTCGGAAATTGGTCGATATCTCTTCGCTTGATAATTTGGATGACGAACCGGTGATGACGAGGGTCACTGTTTCGTGTTCGGCTAGCCGCTGGCAGAAGCCTTGCCAATGTTCGGCTTCCTGCACTTCATCGAGAAAGAGATATGTTCCAGTCTGCCGTGATTCGGGGCATTGCCGCCAGAACTCGGTGACGACTTGATCGAGCGCATCGTCCGGCATCGGCTGCAGGCGTTCGTCGGAGAAATTGAAGTAGAAGATGCGGTCGCGTGGAATGCCGGAGTTCAGCAGATCGTTGATGATCTGGAAGAGATGAAATGTTTTGCCGCAGCGTCGCATGCCGGTGAGGATGTGGACGAGATTGAACATGGCCGGTGCTGGCAGCTCGTCGATAATTGGCGTGCGGCGAATGGGTGTCGGGAAATGGTATTCGCGCATTTCCTGAACGAGTGATGGATAGTCGGGATGTTGTGCTGGCATATCGACCGACCTCCTGACGTAACTTCATAAAATAATTATGAAGATTATAGCAGAACTTCATAAAAATTTTATGAAGTTGTGGCGGTGGGGTGGGGTTCAGAGTCGGGGCGGGCGCATGCTACCGACGGCGGGAGGAGATCCACCAGTTGAGGATGGAGCCGGCGGCGACGAGGAGCGCGCCGCACCAGAACGGCAGGGACAGCGCGAGGCCGAGCAGGACGGCACTCGCGGCGGTGGACAGGACCGGGGCCGCGTAGCTCGCCATTGCCAACGTGCGCATGCTGCCGTGCAGGATGCCGTGACCCCAGCAGGCATAGCCGCCGGAGATCGACGCCGCCGCGCCGAGCACGGCCAGCCATCCCCAGATCGATGGGGCAGTTGCCGGCCAGCCTTCGCCCGACGTGAAGTGAATCACCCACAACACCACTGCCACGAACGGAAAGAACACGGACGTGCCGTCCTTGCCGTCGGCCATCACGGGCGTGAACACCGCGTACACCGACCACGCGGACGCGCCGGCGAACGCGAGCAGATACGGCAGCGGATTCGAGGCGATATGTTGTGCGGCCAGTCCCCAATCCAGTCCGCTGTTGCCGCCGACCGCCAGCACCACGCCCGCCGTCGCCACGATCGCGCCCGGCAGTACGCGCAGTACGGAACGCAGTCGGCTGGGTCGTGCGCTGTCGTCGCTGCGCCCGTCGACGCCATCAGCGGTGCCATCGTTGGCAACCGCGGTGGTATTGCGGCGATCCGTCGCGTTGCCGCGCCGTCGCACGGTCGGGAACACGGCGGCCGTCAGCAGCACCATCATCGTCGGCCACAGATAATTCACGAGACTCACCTCGACCGACGATTCGGCCGTGCTTGCGAGACCGACCGACAGCGAGATCGACGATTCGTAGAAGACGAACAGCAGGCCGCCGAACAGCAGGTACCTGCGCGGATATTCGCGCAACGGCGCGGGGCGGTGGAAGATCATGAGCAATATGACGCCGGTCGTGTAGATAAGCGCCGAGCCGAGCGTTGCGCCGAACGAGTCGGCGACCACGCGCACGAGACCGGTCATCATGCTCCACAGCAGGATCGCGCACAGGCCGACTGTCGTGGCGGCCGACGAGATGGCGTGGCCGCCGGCGAGGGATGGCCGGGCCGGTGCTGGCGGCTGCTGTTGGGCGGATTGCTGCGGATGATCGGTCATGACGGGTCCTTCGGCTGGGATGATGCTGATGCCAGGGCCATTCTATGTGGGATGGTGCCGGGGCGACTCACCGACGCCATATGCGTTGCGCCCCGCGGGGATGGCGGTAGGTGGAGCATCATCCAGACGACATCCTGAAATCGCCTCGCTGGAGGGGTTGCTGACGGGGCATGGTGATGATGTCTTCCTGAAATTGCCCCGCTGAGAGAGGGTTGGGCGGGGTGGGTCGCTGATGCATGCTCGGAGTTGCCCCGCAGGCAGACTCTGGCGGGGTGGGAAGCCGGATGTCTCCCGGGTTTGCCCCCGCTGAGGGGTGCTAGCGGGGCAAAGTGTTGATATCTTCTCGGAATTGCCTCACGGGGGTGCCAGAGCGGGGCAAGTTGCTGACGGTGTCGGCGTTTTTCCTCATGGGGAGAGTGGTAGGTGGGGCATCATCCGGACGATGTTCTGGAATCGCCCCGTTAAGAGGGGCGCTGGCGGGGCGTGCGTCGATGGTTTCTTGGAGTTGCCCCGCTGGAAGGGGTGCTGGCGGGGCGCAATGCTGAGGTTTCCCCGGGTTCGCCCCGCGAGGTGGTCGTTAGCGGGGCGTTAGCTTGGTATCTTCTCGAAGTTGCCCCGCTGGAGGTACGTTAGTGAGGCAAGACGCTGGTGCTTTCATGGAGTTGCCCCGCTAGAGGGGCTGTTAGCGGGGCGTGCGCCGATAGTTTCTAGGGTTTGCCCCGCAGGGAGAGCCGTTAGCGGGGTGGGTCTCTGATGCCTTCCGGAAGTTGCCCCGCGGAAAGGCTGTTGGCGGGGCAAAGCGCTGATGTCTTCGCGGAGTAGCCTTGCAGGGGAGGATGCAGCGGGGCTACTCCGTGGTGATACCGGCGTTTTGCCTCGCTAGAGGGGCTGTTGGCGGGGCGTGGTGCTGGTGCCTTCCTGGAATTGCCCCTCTGAGAGGGGTGTTAGCGGGGCAGAACGCTGATACCTTCTCGGGTTTGCCCCGCTGGGAGAGGAGTTGGCGGGGCTGACCGCTGATGCATGCCCGGAGTTGCCCCGCGGTGGGGCGGCCGCGGCGCGCGGGCGCGTCAGGCGCTTTGACGGTTGAAGATGCGGCCGGTGCTTTCGAGCGGGGTGCGGCGTGTGGGATCGGTGGACTCGCGCACGACCATCGGACACTCCACGGTGAACACCCCGTGGTGCGGCCGCCCGGCCAGCGCGTCCAACAGATACCGCGCGGCCATCTTGCCGAGCATCGGAATGTTGTTGTCGAACGTGGTTAATGTCGGGTGCGCGTTCGCCGCGAACACGAACCAGTTGTCGTGCCCGACCACGGCCACGTCCTGCGGCACGCGCTTGCCGGCCGCCATCAGTCCGCGCACCGCCCCGCGCGCGATCTCGTCGCTCAAACAGTAGATCGCGTCGAGATGCGGGTGCTGCTCGATCAGCAGCCTCGCCGCCCGCTCGCCCCATTCCTCGCTCCACGCATCGAACAGCACCGCGATGGGCCGGAAATCATATAGTGTGAACGTTCGCCACGCCCCGCGCGCACGGTCCTTCGCGGCCTGAAAATCCTCCGGCCCAGCGATGATCGCGATGTACCGCCGCCCCAGGCTGAGCAGGTACTCGATCGCCTGCGCTCCTGCGCCAACGTTGTCACAGATGATCGAGCAATCGGCCGGGTCGCGCGACGGATCGTATGCGTAGATGACCGGAAGCCCCATCGTCGTCTTCGGATCGAGCGGCGGCCGCGAGTTGGTCGTGTTGCCGACGACGATCAGACCGTCCACGCCGTGCGCCGCGAGGCGGTCGATATGGCTGCGTTCGAGCGCGGGACGGCCGTGCGAACTCATGAGCAGTGCGGCGTGATTGGACGCGCCCAGCGTGGTTTCTGCGCCGGTGAGCATCGGCAGCGCGAACCGGCCGTTGTAGTCGGAGGTGATGAGGCCGACGAGTCCGGAGCGTTGGCGGCGGTGCGATGACGACGGCGAGACGGATTCAGTCGACTTGCGATAGCCGAGTTGCTGCGCGGCTTCGATGACCGCGCGCTGCGTTCCTGCGGAGATGCGATCGGTATGGTTGAGCGCTTTTGATGCGGTGGCGATGGATACGTTCGCAAGACGCGCGACGTCGGCGAGGGTGGGGCGGCGGCGTGACGGTTGCGGGGCGGGAGGAAGATTTCTCGACTCGCTGCGCTCGCTCGAAATGACAGAAGGAATGGGAGGCTCGCCCGAGGTGGCAAGAGGAGGAATGGGAGGCTCGCCCGAGGTGGCAGAAGAAGGAACGGGACGTTTGACTGAAGTGGCAGGAAGAGGAACGGGACGTTCGTTTGAAATGGCAGAAGGAGGAACGGGGTGTTCGACTGAAGTAGCAGGAAGAACGGGGCACTCGCTCGGGATGCGGGTAGGGGCAGGCTGTGCGGGTGAAGTGGCGGGCTGTTCGCTCGAAACGAGAGAAGAGTCAGTGCGACGTGACTGCTTGGTGGGGCGGCGCTGCGCGGCGCGCAGTGCTGCGGTGGTCGGCGATGACGTATCGGCGGCATGGTCGATGGCTGGTGATGGTTGGTTGGCGGCCGCAGCCCGCGCAACGGGGGAGTGAGCGTTCACAAACGATAGCGTATGCGAAAAATTTCGCATTCGCAAGACCTGCGGACGCGACAGTTAACGCTCACTTAATATCGTCATCGACAACAGCCGAAAGGGCGCCACCGCATGGCAGCGGACCTCTCCCGACGGCCGGAAACAACAGCAGTAAGCAGTACCTACAGTGTCGAAAGGACGCACCATGACTACGCAACATGTCACGGTCACTTCGCCGTTCTGGAAGCGGTATCGTGAGAACGTTGCCAAGGAAGTGATCCCCTACCAGTGGGCGGTCATCAACGACGAACAGAAGATCGACATCCCGCGCGACCCGTCCGGTGCCAAGCAGGATATCGACTACCACTACAGCCGCGCCGTGCGCAACCTGCGCATCGCCGCCGGCGACGAGAAGGGCGAGTTCAAGGGCTTCGTCTTCCAGGATTCCGACGTGTACAAGTGGCTTGAGGAAGCCGCGTACTCGCTCGCATACGAGCCGGACGACCAGCTCAAGGAACTGTGCGACAAGCTCGTCGACCTCATCGCCCGCGCCCAGCGCCCGGACGGCTACCTTGACACCCCGTACATCATCAAGTCGGGCGCGTTCGCCAAGCGCAACTGCTTCACCCAGATCCAGCAGAGCCACGAAATGTACGTGATGGGCCACTACATCGAGGCCGCCGTCGCGTACTACGAAGTCACCGGCAACGAGCAGGCGCTCGACGTCGCCAAGAAGATGGCCGACTGCCTCGACGCGAACTTCGGCGAGACCGACGGCAAGATCCCCGGCGCCGACGGTCATCCGGAGATCGAGCTCGCGCTCGCCCGCCTGTTCGAGGTCACCCACGAGGACAAGTACCTGAAGCTCGCGCAGTTCTTCATCGACGTGCGCGGCAAGGACCCGAGCTTCTACGACAAGCAGAACGAGAAGATCGGCGACGGCTCGACCGACATCTTCCCGCAGATGCGCGGCTGGACGCACGAGTACACGCAGACCGCCCGCCCGATCCGCCAGCAGCAAACCGCCGAAGGCCACGCCGTGCGCGTCGGCTACATGCTCACCGGCGTCGCCCACGTCGCCCGCCTGACCGGCGACAAGGAGCTCGAGGAGACCGCCAAGCGCCTGTGGCACAACATCGTCACCAAGCGCATGTACATCACCGGCGGCGTCGGCTCGACGCACGTCGGCGAGGCATTCACCTACGACTACGACCTGCCGAGCGACACCATGTACGGCGAGACCTGCGCGTCCGTCGCCATGAGCTTCCTCGCACGCCAGATGCTCGAACTCGAGACGCGCGGCGAATACGCCGACGTGCTTGAGAAGGAGCTGTTCAACGGCTCCATCGCCGGCATCGCGCTCGACGGCAAGCACTTCTACTACGTGAACGCGCTCGAGGCCGACCCGCAGGCCACCGAGCACAACCCCGACCGCTACCACGTGCTCATGCACCGCGCCGAATGGTTCGGCTGCGCGTGCTGCCCGGCCAATATTGCCCGTCTCATCGCGTCCGTGGACCGCTACCTGTACACCGTGCACGAGGATCGCCGCGAGATCATCGCCCACCAGTTCATCGCGAACGATGCCGAGTTTTTCGACGGCGTGAAGGTCTCGCAGAAGTCCAACTTCCCGTGGGACGGCCATATCGAGTTCACGGTGAGCGTGCCGGAAGGCGCGGAACCGGTGAAGTTCCTCGTGCGTATCCCGAGCTGGTCCGCATCCAAGCATGAGATGACCGTGAACGGCGAGGACGCGCGCCGCCTGCCGGTCGTCGACGGGTTCGTGACGGTCGCCGCGGCCGCCGGCGAGACGACGACCGTGACGCTCGACCTCGACATGGCCGTGAAGTTCATGCGCTCGAAGACGCTCGTGCGCCACGACATCGGCAAGATCGCCGTGATGCGCGGACCGATCGTGTTCTGCGCCGAGGAGACCGACAACACCGCGCCGCTGTGGAACTACCACATCGGCAGCCACGACGCCGACCGCGCGAAGGCCGAGTACCACTTCGGCGAGCTGGACGGCGTGGAGGTCATCACGATCCCGGCCACCAAGCGCACGCACGACGGCGACGACTTCCCGCTGTACGCGGACGTCGAGGAGCACCCGGTCGGGGAGAAGTCCTACGACCTCAAGCTCATCCCGTACTACGCGTGGGCCAACCGCGAGATCGGCCAGATGCAGGTCTGGTTCGATTCGGACTTCTGATCCCTTGCTCTCGGTCTCCTCGGCTGGGCATTGGGCCAGCCTCTGTCATTTCGACTGAGCGGAGCGGTTCCCACTCTGTCGTTTCGACCGAGCGAAGCGAGTGGAGAAATCTTACGCGAGCATATCGCATCGAAAGATCTCTCGACTGCGCTTCGCTCCGCTCGAGATGACAGTGAGGTGACTTCGCTCCGCTCGAGATGACAACGTAACAGTTTTTCACCAATCAACGAAGAAGGAACAACAATGAGTGCTGCAACTCAGGACGCTTCCGCAGTGAAGCTTTCCACGAAGGAGAAGATCGCCTACTCCTTCACCGACATGGCCGGCAACCTGCTGTACGTGACGATCTCGTCGTACATCATGTACTTCTACACCAACGTCTTCCACATCCCGGCCGCCGGCGCGCTGGGCGCGGCGACCATCCTGCTCGTCGCCCGCTTCGCCGACGCGATCTCCGCGATCGTGTGGGGCTCCATCGTCGACCACACCAACACCAAGTGGGGCCAGTCCCGCCCGTGGTTCCTGTGGCTGTGCGTGCCGTTCGCGGTCACCGTGTGGATCGCGTTCACCGCGCCGAGCCTGCCGGAAGGCGCGCCCAAGTTCGCGTACGCGCTGATCACCTACATCCTGGCCGCCGGCGCCGTCTACACCGGCATCCAGACCCCGATCACCGCCATCCTGCCGAACCTCACCTCCGACCCGACCGAGCGCAACAACGCCAACTCCTTCCGCATGGCCGGCGGCCAGATCGGCTCCTTCATCACCTCGTCCTTCACCATCCCGCTGGTCGGCGTCTTCGGCGCCATGGTCGGCGGCGGCGACAAGGCCGGCTTCATGATCGTCACCGCGATCTGGGGCGTCATCGCCATCGCGCTGCTCCTGTTCTCCTTCAAGAACCTCAACGAGCGCAACTACCACCCCGAACTCAACAAGCCGATCCCGCTGAAGGATTCCTTCAAGGCCGCCAAGGGCAACTGGCCGTGGATCATCCTCGTCGTCGCGTTCGTGATCTACTGGGTCGCCCAGTCCACCCGTAACGGCGTGTCCACCTACTACGCGCAGTACGTGCTCGACAACCGCAACCTGACCTCGCTGTTCAACGGCGTGCAGGTCCTCGGCCTGCTCGGCACCATCGCCATGCCGATCATCGCCAATAAGACCAAGAACAAGACCCTGACCATGATCATCGGCCTCGTCATCGGCGGCATCGGTCAGGCCCTCATGCCGCTCGCCGGCACCAACGTCCCGCTGCTCGTCATCTTCTGGACCATCGGCGTGTTCGGTGCGGCCATCGCCATCGGTATGCCGTTCGGCATGCTCGCCGACACCGTCGACTACGGCGAGTGGAAGACCGGCGTGCACGCGGCCGGCTTCCTGACCGCCGTCGGCTCCGCGTTCTGCATCCAGGTCGGCTCCGGCTTCGGCGCGTTCCTGCCGCTCGAGATCATGGGCGCGGCCGGCTACGACGCCAACAAGGAAGTCCAGTCGCAGTCCGCGCAGGACGCGATCAGCTTCTGCTTCATCTGGCTGCCAGTCATCGTCTACATCATCGTCGGCGTGATCATGTGCTTCTACCGCAAGTACGAGAAGATGGAGCCGCAGATCAAGGCCGAGCTGGCCGAGCGTCACGCGAAGGCGCTCGCCGAAGCCGGCGAGTGATCCCGCCCCGGCTGGTCGCTGTCGGTCGATCTGCCGGCTGATCGAAACAGCCGAATGCCGATAACTGAATAACCGATTCCGCGTGGAGCGTGACCCGGTGCGCGATTGGCCGGGGCGTCATCCGCGCGGAATCATTGTTTCAAACCGTCCGCAACAGTCGATCGCGACTCGTCAAGCGATTCTGCCGTGCGATGGTTCTCCGCAAAGCCGTGTGTATGTAGCGTTACGCCTCGCCGCATCCGCACGGCTTGCGTCGTTTGTGAGGCCGTTTGTGCCGGGGCAGAGTGTGGGCTAGGCTCGGAATGGAAATCCAAGCGGGTGGCCTAAGGGAGGAAACCATGGCATCCAATACGTTCCTCAAGCATCTTCTCGTCGGCGGCGCGGTGGCCGCCGGAGCCGCGGCGTGGGCGATCAAGCCGCGCTCGTTCACCGACAAGCAGCACAACTACGTGCCGTCCGTGCCGGACGTCTGGTATGCGCACCGCGGTCTGCACGACGCCGGTTCCGGCCTGACCCCGCAGTATGCGATCGAAAGCGGCGAATACGTGGCCCGCGCGCGTCGCATGGCCATGAAGGCCGGCTACGGCGACCCGTCCGTCACCACGTCGATCGCGCCGGAGAACTCGCTCGCCGCGTTCGCCGCCGCCGCGGAGGCCGGTTACGGCATCGAACTCGATTTGCAGCTGAGCGCGGACGGCCAGGTCATCGTCGTGCACGATCCCGATCTCAAGCGCGCGGCCGGCGATCCGCGCCGCGTGGCCGATCTGACGTACGACGAGCTGACCCGCATCCCGCTGTTCCCGAACGACGCGCCGGGCACCGCGGTCGCGTCCGAACTGCCCGGTGCCGACGACCCGGCGACCGTCACGACCCCCGCGAATCCGCCGGCCGGCTACTACCAGCACGTGCCGCTGTTCGAGGACGTGCTGCGCGTGGTCGACGGCCGCGTGCCGCTGATCGTGGAGTACAAGTTCGACGACAACGCCGCGTTCGGCGCGCGCGAGGAAGAGCTGATGGAGAAGGGCGACGCGCTGCTGCAGACGTACGACGGCGCGTATGTGATCGAGTCGTTCAACCCGCGGGCCGTGGAATGGTACAAGAACCACCGTCCGGAGGTGTGCCGCGGCCAGCTGTCGTGGCAGCCGAAGATCAACGGCGAAGGCGGTGTGCCGGAGTGGGCAGCCGGTCTGCTCGTGTTCGATTTCCTGTCGCGGCCCGATTTCGTGGCGTACGACTGGACGGGCGGCAACAGCCCGCAGGTGCGGTTGGCGCGTGCGATGGGCGCGACGGCCGTGTCGTGGACCGTGCGCAGCAGTGACGAGCTGGCCGAGTGCGACGGATGGTTCGACCGCCATATCTTCGAGGCGTTCGTGCCCGAGCGGTGACGTTGGGTTGGGCTGCGCGGCTGCGTGGGCGCGGCTTGGTCTCGATCGGAGGCTTTTGCGGGGCGGATTCCTGACGGCATAAGGGTTTCGCCCCGCTAGCGGGCGGCTCCGCGGGGCAGATCCGAGACAATATCAGGAAGTTGCCCCGCTGGGAGAGTCCTTGGCGGGGCAAACCCATGAAAGCATATGAATGTGCCCCGCTGTGGAATGGTCTCAGCGGGGCACATTCATGATGATCTGCGTATGTTGCCCCACTGGATGGCTACTTTGCGGGGCGGTTCCCTGAGAACATGTGGGTTCTGTCCCGCGGGAAATGGACCGGGCGGGGTAGAACGATGACGTCTTCGGGGTTTTGCCCCCGCTGGGATCACTCAGCGGGGGCAACTCCATGGCATCATACGCGAGTGGGGCTTTGCGGGGCGGTTCCCCCTATGGCGTATGGGCTTTGCCCTATTTGAGCAGCTCCCTGCGGGGCAGAACGAAGAAACCTTCCTGATGTTGCCCCCGCTAAGGATGCCTTAGCGGGGCGGTTCCCTGAGAACGTATGGGTTCCGCCCCGCGGGAATGGATCTGGCGGGGTAGGGTGGCGGCTCCGTCAGGAAGTTGCCCCGCTAAGGACGCTCTTAGCAGGGCAAACCCATGAAGGCATATGAATGTGCCCCGCCGAGACCATTCCCAGCGGGGCAAGTTGGAGAAGTCGCCGTCAGTCGACCACACCGTAGAGGCGGTCGCCGGCGTCGCCCAGACCCGGCACGATGTAGCACTTGTCGTTGAGCTTCTCGTCGACCGCGCACACGACGACCTTGAAGTCGATGGACGGGTCGATGTGTTCCTGCACGAACTGGATGCCTTCCGGCGCGGCGATGATGCACACCGCGGTGACGTCCTTGGCGCCGCGTTCGGCCAGATAGTGCGTGGCGGCGACGAGCGTGCCGCCAGTAGCGAGCATCGGGTCGATGAGGAAGCACTGGCGGCCGGTCAGGTCGTCGGGCAGGCGGTTCGCGTAGGTGATCTGCTGGGTCGGGTGTTCCTCGTCGCGCTTCATGCCGAGGAAACCGACTTCGGCGGACGGGATCATCTTGGTCATGCCGTCGAGCATGCCAAGGCCGGCGCGCAGCACGGGCACGATGATCGGGCGCGGCTCTGCGATGTGCTTGCCGACCATCGGAGCGACCGGCGTTTCGATCGGCTTGTCGACCACGTCGAGATTGCGGGTCGCTTCGTATGCCTCCAGCATGACGAGCTCGGAGACGAGCTCGCGGAAGGTGGCGGAGGAGGTGTTCTTGTCGCGCAGCACGGTGAGCTTGTGCTCGACCAGCGGATGGTTCAAAACAGTAAGTTCCATAAGACCTAAGCCTAGTCCATATTCGGTCCGCCGCGGTACGGTGCCGCGGGCCGCGTCGGACGACTGGTCCGACCGGCGGCGCGTATTCCGGCAAGATGCCTGATGCTCGCGCCAATTGTCCGGTTGTTCCTATCAGAGACGTTGCCGCCACACGACAGGAAGGAGCGGGCCATGCGCATGAAGAAGGATCTTGCCAACGAGTACACGTACCGGTTCCATTGGGATGAGGCCAGGTTCGTCTACCGCGTCACCTGCGAGGAGCTGCCAGAGCTGCCCGCGGCGGAATCGCGGGATTCAGACAAGGCGCTGGGCCGGATGAAACAGTCCGTGTGTACGAAACCGGGCAGGTTGCCGGAGCCGTTGTATCCCGGCCGCGGAGCGGAATTGACGGCCACATCGCAGGCCGGCGCGCGCAATGCGTGCCTGAGTCGCATGAACTGGGAGACGATTGATGCGATGTCGCCGTTGTCCGCTGACGACCGACGGCTGTTGAATCACCGGCTGCGCTGGGATGATGTCGATTTTGACGGTCACACGACCGCCGACCTGTATCGGATGGACTACGACGCCTACCGGGCGCTCGAAGCGATGCTGATTGGCTTGGCTGCAACCAGCCGCGATCACGATCAAGACAACGGAGACGCACGTCAAGCCGCAAAATACGACGCAAGACGGCATGATCTGGAACGTGAGTTCACCGCGCTCGACCGGCATGATCGAGACGCGGTGGTCGGCGCATTGACCGGCTGGCTGCGTGAATACGCTGCGGATTCGCGCCTGTTGTACGAGCATGAACCGCATCTGGAACCGGGCATGAGCGGCGAGGAACGCATGCGCGTCATCACCGGCAAGCCGTCGCTGCCGGTCCTGCGCGACCTGTTCGCGGTAAGCTGGCGCTCGAATATCAAACTCGTCAAAGCCCTGCAGCGCCACTGGCCGTGGGCTGCGGATCTCGAGCAGATGCCGGCGGGATGGAAAGTCCGGTTCGGCGCCGAACTGCTTGACGACATGCAGACCGTGATCGGCCTTGGCCTGACCGGGTTCAAACTCGATCAGGTCAAGGAGAAATACGGCGGTCTGCGCGTGTATTTCGACGACGAGGAGTGGGATGCGATGGCGCGCGAGGAACGGTCGGCGGAGTGGCTGGATCTGGCCAAACTGATGCGCTCGCTGATCGCCATGTACGAGAGCCTGTCGACGTGTACGTGCGTCGATTGCGGCGCGCAGGACGACATCCGCCGCCCGCGCACGGGATGGATTCTCCCGTTATGCGAGCGGTGCCATCTCAGCCGTCTCGTCAATGACGGCCATGCGAAGATGCTTGCCGCTACGCAGGCCTTCGACGATTGGGCGGACATGATCGGCCAGCAGGATGACGTGCCGCTGGCCGATTGGGTGCGTGGCAATGTTCGTGGCTGCGACGATCCGAGACTGGCGGGTCTGCATATTCACCAGTTGATACGACTGCGGGATGCCGAAAGCGGTGTCGCGGCGGGGAATGACGATCGCCGTGCGACCGGAAGCGTTGCCGTGCCGATATCGCCCGCAGCGGCTGATATCGCGATACTGAATCGTGCGACGACAGACCGCTCGCCGGCGGTCAGCGAGAAGAAGGAGACGACTATGACCGATGATCATCGCGTCGATCACGCATGGAAACCGCGCGCTGATTGGCGGACTCGCGCGGAACAATACCCGTTGCTCGCGCAGGTGATGGAGAACCAGTTGGTGCCGGATCGCGTGATTCGGCGCATCGTCGACCATCCGCTGTTCGAGCAGGCGGAATCGCATTTCCGCACGCCGATGGAGGGCAACGGACAGTACGATCATGGCGATCATCTGGACGATTTCCGTTACGAATTGTCGCCGGCGTGGATGATCGCACTGAGCGACCGGTTCGGAGGCCGGTACCTGTCTCCCAATCAGCGCATGCAGCTGTTGGCCGGCGCGGATGCCGGCGCGTGGGAGGGCGTGTTCGCCGCTGCCGCGAAGCGTTACGTGTCCCCGCATATCAGCGGCGGCACCAAGATGTTCGGCTGCAACCAGGAGTACGCGTATCTGCTGCGTGCGGCCGCCCGATTGCTCGACTGCGGCGGGCCGGAACTGTTGCAGGGGTTCCTGGCGATGTTCCGTCTCGCGCCCGCCGCGGGATGCCAGATGAGCATCGGCCGGAGCAGCTGCGAACTGATGTGGTGATGGGACGGCGCTTTAGCGGGAATGAGGGTGGTGGAGTGTGTCACCCCCTCAGTCAGCTGTGCTGACAGCTCCCCCTTCAGGGGGAGCAAAGACACGACTTAGGTGGGGTGTGGTTTGTCTTGGGCTGTTTGGCCCCTTTAGGGGGAGCAAAGACACGACGCCTATGCATGAACTAGGATAGGGGGCACAACAGCATATCGCGATATCGGTCATCTGTTTCGCGGTGGCGATCACGACTGTTTTCATAGACGGTTACGAACATTTGCTCCCCTGAAGGGGGTGTCTGCGATGCCGCTAGCAGTGACGGAAAAGCGCAAGATTTGCTCCCCCTGAAGGGGGAGCCGTCATGGAAAACAGCTCGGAAGACAGCTTCAACCAGATTTGCTCCCCCTGAAGGGGGAGCTGTCAGCGCAGCTGACTGAGGGGGGTGAAATACCCGTCACCTCGAATCCTCCCGCAACACCAGAACGATTGCCTACCTCGCCACGTCGATGAACCGCTGCCCGGCCAAACCGACCAGCCAGCGCTGTATGACCGCGTAACCGGGGTAAAGCCGTTCCAGCGCCTTGGCGTACAGGGCCTGCTGCCCGACATAGTCGTCGTGAAGCCGCCGCTCCCAGTGCGCGAGGTCATCACGCTCCTCGTCCCACACCGCGTCGGTTTTGTAATCGAACAACACGATGCTGCGCGTCTCGTCGTCGACATAGTAGCCGTCGATCACGCCGCGCACGACGATTCCGGCATCCGCCGACGCCTCGCCGTCCCTCGCGGAACCGAACTCGCCGGAACCATGCGCCCCGTTCGGATCCGCGATCCTGCGCAACTCGCGATCATCGAGCAGCAGCGAGAACGGAGCCTCGCGGAACAGCCGTCCGCGATGGGATCGGATGCCCGCCGGCAGCGACGTCCCTACGTCGTCCGCCCCATCGTCGCCCGGGCACACGAACCACATCATTCCGTCGAACAGCGGCCCCTGCTCGATCTGGCGCGCGGCCGCAGCGGAGATGATCTGCGTCATCTCAAGACGATGGATCACCTTGCGCAGCTGCTCGGCGCACGCGGCCGCATCCGGCGGCGTCGACCAGTCGAACTGCTCGAGCACGTTGTGCACGCCGGTGCCGATCTCGGCCGGGGACGGGCCGTGCCCGGCGTCCGTGAGGAAGTCCGGCAACGGGTAGGAGGAGAACCGCCACGAGCGCTCGTCCGCATTGTCCTGTACGCCGGCTTCGCCCGAAACCGCCGACGGATCCGCGTCATCATCGTCGTCCAGCTCGGGCGGTGCCGTCAGCTCGGCCCAGGAACGGATGCCGGACGCGTTGATCGTGACCGGTATGCGCTCGCGATCCGGAACCCGCTGATCGACGGATACGAACGCGGCCGCGGACGGCCGTTGCGCTGCGACTGCACTGGCTTCGGCGTGATCCGCGCCATCTGATTGCTTCGCTATAGCAGAATAATCAAACGTCCAAGAGATGAGTCGTGACGTCGCGTTGCCGGCGAAACTATCCGCGTCCAGACCGTCGGGAACCGGCATAACCGCATTCAGCAACCCGTCCGGCGTGCCGTCCGACTGCACGGCGCGATACCCGAATCCGTCTTCCGTCACGGTGTGCTTGCTGCCCGCCCATAGTGCGCTGACGATCCAATTCAGATACCGCTCGGATCCGGTGATGCTGTCATATTCCACGGTTCCGTCGTCGCGTACGGACGTCGGCAGCATGTTCTGCAACGCGGTTTCGGGGTCCTGGTTGAACACGCCGGCGATGATGAGCTTGCGCTCCGGCCGCGTCAACGCCACGTACAGCAGTCGCAACTGCTCCTCGATGGATTGCCTGTACACCATCTTGGCGATCTGCTTGCGCTGGAACGTCTCCAACCTGACCTGCGCGTGCCCGTCGAGTAGATTGCATGCCGCGATGCCGTGATTCGGATCGCCTGGTTTGGGAATGGTCACGTATTGCGGTACGTTTTGCTCGTTATAGACCTTCGAAGTTGAATCCGCGAGTATCACGACCTTCCACTGCAGACCCTTGGCCTGATGAATGGAGGTGATGTGCACCGCGTCCCTGGTGGGCTGGGTGGAGGCCTCCTCATTGACTTCCTTATCGTCGTTTTGCGCCCACTGATCCACGGCGTCCAAAAACGCGTGCACCCCGCGCTCGCCGGTGTTTTCGAAGGTGCGGGCCTTGGCGCACAGTTGGGTCAGGTTGGCCTGACGCTGCTTGCCGTCGGGCAGTTGGCCGCAATAGTCGTACCATCCGGTTTCCGTATAGATGTGCCACAGCAGTTCGTCGATCGGATGGGTGGCCGCATAGTCGCGGAAGTTCTCGAGCGACTCGAGGAACGCGGTCATTTGCTGCACGGTCGATTCATCCAGCGCGGTCGACGGTGCGGTGTCGCTGCCGTCGCCCTTTCCGGATGGACTGGACGCATCGGCTTGCCGTGCGATCCGCCGCAGGATGTCGTAGAAGCATCCCCGGCCGGACAGTCGCATGATGGCCAGTGCGTTGTCGGTGATGCCGAACGCGCGCAGCAGGGCGACCAACGGCACGTCCCGATGCGGATTGTCGATCGCGCGCAGCCAGTCCAACGCGATCAGGATCTCCGGTTTCTTGTAGTAGTCGCCCACGCCGCCGATCTCGACGGGAACATCGTCGGCGATTAGCGCATCGTAGAGTTCCGTGAACAGTTTCGAGCTGCGTTCCAGTATCGCGATATCGCCGTACTGGTATCCCTCCTCGTCATGCAGACGGTGGATGCGGCGCACGATCATATCGACCTGCTGCTGGTTGTTGCTGCTGCGTGACAGTTGCACGTTGCTCGGCTCGGTGATCGGATCGTCATCGCTGCCGTCATCGTCGTCCGGAAGCTGGCGTATGAGCAGTTCCACGGCGGCGGCATCGTACTGTTGCGGCACTGCGTTGAGCTGGAAACGATCCTGCAGATAATCCGCGCCGCCCATATCTTCGTGCATCAGATGATCGAATACCGTGTTGGCGAAGATGAGGATCTCCGGCACCGAACGGAAGTTGCGCACCAGCGTGGACTGATGTTCCTGCGTCACTTCCCGGCTTTTCTTGCGGAACTCTTCGGGCTGTGCGTACCGGAATCCGTAGATGCTCTGCTTGACGTCGCCGACCATCGTCACCTTCGCCGCGTCGCGGCCGATCAGATCGATGAACTCGTTCTGCAACGCGTTGTTGTCCTGGCATTCGTCCACGTAGATGTATTGCCATTGCTCGTTGGCGCGACGCAGCACGTCGGGCATACGCAGTGCCTGAATGGCCAGATGCGCGATGTCGGAGAAGTCCTGCAACGCCAGCCGCTGCTTCTCGGTGTCATAACGGTCCGCGAACGCTTCGGTCGCACGCACCAGCATATCGATGCGTCGCTCGGCAACGGCACTGAGCGCATCCGTGCTGTCGGCGGGCAGCGCGAACAGTTCGCGCAGTGCCGTGGCATGTTTGACCACCATCTGCAGCGTTCCCATCGCGGTTTTGTTACCGTCCGTGCCTTTGCCGATGGTCGGGAACACGTCCTGCACCACGGCTTCCCACTGGGGATTGAGACTGGAATATAGGCCTCCGCCCGGCTTGGCTTTGATCTGGTCCACGGCATCGTCGACGCGGGCGAGGCATGAGATGACATCGTCCCACGAGCCGGTGTCGTATGCCGCGTAGACATCATCCAGCGCGGCGAACACATTGCGGAACGCGGCGCAGTCATGCAACAGCCGCATGCCGTCACGGCCATCGTCCGCCAATCCGGCCAGCATCGTCGCGGCGGACTGCCGCAACTGCTCCAGTTCGATGTGCTGCTGGTCGACATAGTCGTCGACCAGCCAGCTGATGCCACGCGCAGGTCGTTTGCCGGCGAATCGCGCCCGGTACGGTTCGGACAATGTGGACAGCCATTCCAATCCGTTCGGCTTGGTCTGTGCCTGATCGTACAAGCGCAGGATCTCCGTGGCCAACGTGTCGTCGCGGTCCGCTCCGCCCGTATTGTCCAGCAGGTCGAGGAATGCATCATGCTCGGGCGACGCGGGATCGTACCATTGGGCGAACAGCTCGGTGACCATCCGCCTCCGCAGTCCGTCGCGAATGGCTTCGTCCGTCAGAATCTGGTATCCGGGATCGATATCGAGCGCATCGGCATTGCGGTCCACGATGTGTTTGTTGAGCGCGTCGATCGTGCTGATCTGCGAGGTCGGCAGCTCGTTGACCGCCTTCGCGAAAACGCGTTCGGCCTGCTCCGGATGTTGCCGGATCGCGTTCGTCAGAGCGCCGTGCTCGCCGCCGATGTAATGTTCGGTATCCTGCGGATCGTCTCCAGCCATAAGCGATTGCGCATAATCGACCGCGAACTCGAGATTGCGGTTCAGTTTGGCGCGCAGTTCCGTTGCGGCGGCGACCGTGAACGTGATGATCAGCGATTCGCGGATGGATGCGTTCGCGTCGTGACTGCTTCGCGCCAGCAGATCGGACATGACATCTTCCAGCAGTCGTGTGGTTTTGCCGGTGCCGGCCGATGCACTGATGAAATACCGGTTGTCGTTCACTGTGCTTCCTCCTGAATGCCATACGCGTATGCAAGTTGCCCGTTGTGGGCTGCCGCAATCAGCTGATCCAGCGTCTTCGGACGTTCGTATCGCCATGCCGTGCCGTCCAGCAGGTCAAGCGCCATCACATCCGGGTAATCGCTGTAGGTCATGCCGTCGTGGGCGTTGCTGTTGGTGCTGTCGTCGTCGTTGAGCGTGCGATACGGTGCGACCGGCATCATGCCGTCGAGCATGTTCTCGCAAGCCTGCTCGATCATGCGTCGCGCATACTCCTGCAATGCGGTCAGATCGTCGTAGCTGAGTACGGGTTGGGGTGTGTTCGCCCTGGTATTGCGCGGTTTCCACGGTTCGATGAGACATCCCGCGGTGGCGAGACCGAGCTTGCCTTCTTTCGGCAAGTGCAGTCCGGCGTGTGCGAGCATTCCCATCGCTGCATTGCCGGCGTCGGCCGGAAGCGGCCGTAGCTCGGTGAATACCGCTTTCGTTGCTTCTCGTTTGATCGGCAGGAACATCATGCCGGCGATCTCGTGCAGCGTTTCCCCGGAACATGCCGCCGCCAGCGCATATGTCAAGAGTTGCAGCCGGTGGCCGTAATAGACACCGGTGCCGTACAACACTTTGTCTCCGGAGCCTTTCGAGTCGAACAGCACACGCGGCGACGACTTGTAGTCGAGTATCAGCGAGCCGAGATGATCTCCACGACTGATCTCGTCGACACGATCGACTTTGCCTCGGATACGCAGCGTCACCGGGACCGGGCCGGTCGGCGCGTGACCGGTGATCGTGGACTCCAGCGCTCGCCAATCGGCTTGCTGACCGCGGATATCGCCGAACTGTTTCTCCGCAAACAGCGGCCGGTCGTCGGTCTGTACCAGCGGCTGCTTGGACTTGCGTTTGCTGCCCTTCTTCGTGGTCTCGCTTGCGGCGCTCGCATCGGCGAGCTGAAGATCGTTGCGCCAGGAATCGATCGAGTTGTCCAGCGCGCGCAGGAAGAGACGCAGCGCGTTCTTGAGCTGATCGTGCACGGCGATCATGCGATGGTCGGATGCGAGGATCGCGAATTTGGCGTTCTCCTGCAGCAGACTTGTTGCGGGCAGCGCAGAGCCCGGGATCGGTTCCGGAACGAAATCCAGCTGAGCGAACAGATCGATGAGTTCGCTGTCCGTTTTCAGTACGTCGCCGTTGCGGTACACGCTCGGGATGCTGCTCAGATCGTCGTCGTTACGCTGTGCCTGTTGTGCCGCGATCTTGACGTCGAGCAGCCGCTCCAGCACCGCATGATAGAAACTGCCTCTGGTGGCCGGATCGAACTGGAACGGTTCGACCGGCTGGAGGTTCAGGCCGCGATTGAGAAACACCTCGAACGGATTGCCGTAGAACGCTTCGGCGGCCGAGACGGACATTGACAGCACGCGGGGCGAGGAATCGTCGCCGGCATCTGCCGGCTTAGTGAACAGCTCGAGCATGATGCCCCGATCCAGCGGCCCCGCTGGCATATCCTGCAATGGCACGGCGTGCGAACCGTCCGCGTCCATCAGGCTCAGGTCATCGATGGTCTGCCACCGTGTCTTTTGCCTCGTGCCGTTGGCGGTGTTCGTTGTGCCGGCAGGCAGCTTCGGCAAAACCCGTGCCACGAACGGCGACAATGCCTGCGAGGTGTTGGCGCATACGCGCGGGCACAGGAATGTCACATGCCCGGCATAGCGAACCACGCGGTTGAACGCGAGGATTTCGCGTCGTGCCGCGCTCTGCAGGCTGAGAGTGCGCAAGGCTGCGGCCTCGACCGTCTTGCCGCATGCGTCGAGCGCCGAAGCGAGCCGTTGCCGTTCCGCATCATCCAGCAGACCGGATTCATGCGGCACCGCGGGAAGCGCCGACTCGGTGGCGCCGAGCACGAACACATACCGATACGGGCGCATCGCAGTCGGGAACGCCACCACGTCGACGGCGTTCGTGGCCCTCGGCTTGCCGTGCATCGGCTGTTCGCGCAGCATGGTTTCCAGGTTGGAGACGAATGTCGGACGGAAATCAGCGAACGGCTCATCCGAGAACCTGGAGACCAGCGAATCGAACGCGCCCATGACGATATGCCAGATCAGACGAGACTGCTCGAACAGACGCTCGCGTTGCTGCCGATATCGTTCGCTCTGCGGGTGTTGCGCGCTTGCCGACGACGAGTTCGACAAGACCAGTCGATTCACGCCGATTCGCACCAGGAAACGGGTGATGTCGCTCAGCGCATCACGCACGTTTCGATGGTCGGAGACTGCGCCGGCGTCTACACCGTCGGGCGCGAATACCGGTCGGGCTTCTTCGATGAACTCGCGCATGCGACGGATCGTATCGACCGTGGCATCATCGATGTCGACGGCTTGCGAGGGCCGTGTTTCCGGCAGCCATACCGCGATCGGATCGTTCGTATACAGCGCATCGGCCACGCGATCCACGTCACGCTCCGCGCAATAGAAACGGCCATGCAGCAGCCCGGACCGGAATACGCGCAGCAGCGTGGTCGTGTCGGGGACAGTCGCATACAGGCGTTCGTCCAACAGTCCGAGCAGCAGATCCGCCATCGGCTGGTCGGCCATCGTCGCGGTCGGCGTGGCGTTCGCCGGAATGGACCGGTAGGCGAACTCCGTTTCCAATGCGGCCTGGTAGGGGCTCAGATCGCGGGACGTGACCAGAACATCACCGTAGGAGAAGGAACGACCGTTCTGTTCGGCTTCGTTCCGCAGCGAAGCGATTGCGGCGGCCACGCGGCGGACCTCATCGATCTCGTCGGTCGCATAATGCGCATCCGCGCTCGCGGGAACGTGCACGTCGGGCAGCGAGGTCTCGATCGAAACCGCTGACGCTGCCGTGCCGTCTTCGACGGAGGACTGTTCAAGCACCTGCAGGAAACTGGGTCTGTCGGAGCAATCCACGCTCAGCGTGCAATGCGTATGCTGCGCCATCGCAACCGACGAACGCAGCTCGTCGGGCGTCATCTGCTCGAATCCGTACAGGTACGTGTGCAGTCGGTCGCCGTGGTCCTCGGCCCACGGGGCGATTACGCTTGCGTTGGCTCCCGGCATCGTGAAGTCGCCGAACTCGTCCTCGACCAGTGCGAGTAGTTTCGCCAACGCGAGCATACGATCGTCGGGATCGGGCATGCCGGTGATGTCGTGTGGCCGGATGCCGGCGTTGAGCAGTTCCGTCACCTGTGCGGCGAACTGGTTCGCGGAACCGAACGTTTCGCCGGCGGTGCGGAACGTCTGCGGATCGTGACGCATGCGTGCCGCCAGGAACGCGCGCAGCGTGAACGGACTCACCACCGGTTTCGCATACCGGCCGTCGTACCGGTTGCCGATCACCGAACGGGCCATGCTCGTGAACGAATGCACTTCGAGCGTCACGCCCGGTAGACTCGTGGGATGCGAGCCCAGATGTTCCAGCACTCGGCGCTCCACGTAAGGGCGCAGTCGTGCCGGCGTGACCAGAATGAACCGTTCTCCGGCCTGATCGTCGGCCTCATCCGCGCCGGATGCGGCCATATTGGCCGTGGCTCGCGTGATCAGTGCATCCAGCGCATCATCGTCGCCGGTGGTTTCCAGTATGTCCAAGACCATGAGGCCCCCTTGCGCCATATCCCTTACTCTTGCCAATCTACACTCTCTGCGCTGCGAAATCCCGCCGACTCGCAGTGCGGCTGCGCATCCGCACATCACCGCCGGACTTCTGCCGACAATCGCTAGTACTTTGTCGGACTTAAACTGATGTGTGCTTATTCTCGGCTCCCTCGGCTGAGGGAGCTGTCCGCGAAGCGGACTGAGGGAGCGTCAAGCCCACCGTATTAAATCCGACAAAACACCAAGCAATCATGCAACAAAGTCGGCCGGGTCCACGCCGATCAAACTGAAGTCCAGCTCGTCAAGCGGCGTATCCTCCATCGAATCGAGATAATCCTCCTCGTAGAACCACGGTCGCGCCACGAATTCCAGCCCGCTCATCAGCTGTGGGTCGCCGGCGCTGTCGTAGGCGAGCATGTGGTTGAGCCGAGCCAGACGGGTGATGTCCTCGAGGTCGCCCTGCCAGGTCGCGTTATCCGCATCCGGCTCCCACGCGGTGTCGGTGCCGTCCCAATCCGCGTCGAACAGCCACGCCTTGTCGCGCGTGCGGCGGATCGCGTATTCGATTCCAACGGCCTTCGCCCCGCGGCGCAGTCCCTGCGTTTCCGGCTTAATCATGATGGTCATGTGTGCTCCTTTCTCTTCTGCCGTTTGCTGCTGGTGCGTTCGGCTTACTGCAGGGAGGCGATCGGGCCCCATTCCTGGATGGTGTAGCGGGGCGGCAGCTCGCCGCGCAGCATGTAGCGCTTCATCTCCATCACCGGCGTGCGGCGGGCCATCGTGTCGCACAGGTAGCCGAGGTTCAGCGCGAAGTGGCGCGGGCAGTAGTAGTACGTCTCCAGCGTCGGCTCCGTGTCGCCCGGATCTGACGAATACGCCTTGATGTAGTACTCCGGCGTCTCCTGGCAGTTCTCGCGTTCGGCCGCCTTCGGGTCGCGCAGGTCCGCGAAGTCCTCGTCGGATTCGATGCCGTTGTACGCGTATACGCATCGCGGCTTGTCGTCGCCGTCGTCTTCGTCTTCGAGCGGAGGAAGTCCGGTGTCGTCGTCCTTGAACTGTTCGATCAGATCGTCGAAGTAGACGACGGACGGCAGCGTCGCGGTGCTCACGGTCGCGTTGACGTTGTGCCGGCGCACGAGCGTGGTCAGCAGTTGCGCGGTATCGGCTCGCATGATGAGGTCGAGCATGATGTCATTGGTTGTCGCGGTCATATTCCTGGGTCCTTTCCTTGAGTTCCTTGATCGCTTCACGCCAGTTGGCGAATTCCTCGGTGTCTCGTTTGGCGATCTGCTCGCCGAGTTCGCGGCTCCACCGTGCGATGTCGTCACGCAGTTCCTGCTCGCTGTACGTGCCTTCGGTTTCGTAGCGCTCGTTGCCGTTGTGGCTGCGGTATTTGCTGCGGGAGGCCATTGGCAGCACGCGGATCGTCATCATGTCGCCTTGGCCGACGATGAATTCGGCTCTCATGCCGACCGCGATCGGGATGACGATTCCGGTGGTGTGCTCGATGATCGCGTACACGTCCGGTTCGGCTTCCCCGACATTGTCGGTGAGCATGTTGCCGCGCATCGCCGTGTCGTAGTCGAGCACGTCCCACAGCCGATCGACGTGTGTGACGACGGGGGAGTCGGGCATGTCCGCGAACGCGGGGCGGAAACTGACCTTCATCAGCGGCGTGAGCTGGCGTGTGTTCAGCCGGTAGCGCAGATACGGGATGTGGATCTGCTGACGTTTGGGATAGTATTCGTTGACGATGCGGCTGCCGGTCGCATCGGTGACCGTGCAGTGTTCGATCCACTTGCCAGTCCAGTTGCCGTTCTTGTCCCGTTTCGGCTGGCGGAAGAACGCGGCGGAGAACTGCAACGGGGTTTCCGCGGTGCGCTTTTCCATGAACTTGACCAGCCAGTCCACGCGAGAGTTGGGGTAGGGGATGCTGAAATGCGCGGCAAAACGATGCTCGCCGGTCGGGATGGAACTGAAGTAGCGGTTGCCTGACACGTCCATGATGTGCTTCCTTTCTGCGTGTTGACGTTGACCGATATTGATGGATACCGGACAACGGCGTGATGCTCTGCCGTGATCGGCTGTTCCGATCGCCTCTGCCTGTCTCAACCGGACAAGGTTCTGCCGGCTGCTTGTGGATGCTCGACATGCTTGCAATAGCAACGATTCCTCGGCGCGTCGCGCGATTGTCCGGTTCATTCGGATAGAGATGCGATCAGGTTGAACACCGTCCATGCGTGAACGAGACGGTGTATCGGCCCGGTCGATCTGATAGAACGGTTGACAGGCCGGCCAAGAACCGGTTTGTCAGCGAAGACGAGAACAGAGAAAGGAAGCATGGCCATGAAAATCTGCGCCCAATGTGGAGCAAGCAATGATGATGGCTCACGATTCTGTACCAGCTGTGGTCGTCCGCTGGAAGTGCCTGGCCCGACCGTGCCGGCTCGGTCAATCCCTGACCAGACACGGTCTCCCGCGGCGATTCCGCTGGAGCGGGTGGCTGATGATGACGAGGCGTCCGACGCGTCGGTCTCGTCGGCCGGTGCTGTGTCGAAACGCAAGCCGCCGGTCGTGATGATCGTCTCCATCGTTGCGGCTTTTATTGCGGTGGCGGTGTGCGTGGCCACGTTCGTCACGTACAAGATGGAGCTGTGGGGCCCGCAGACCGTACCGACGGTCGAGGCGTCCAATGCGGACGATGTGGCCAAGCAGCTGACCGACAAGGGCTTCATCGTCAAAAAGAAGCAGCAGTACAGCGCGATCCGCAAGGGCGGCTACATCGGCATGGAAGGCGCGAAGTCCGGCGAACGCATCGACAAGGGCAGCCAGGTCACGGTGCTTGAATCGCTCGGCCCCGGCGTGCCCAAGGGGACGGTCGGTTCCACCGCCAAGCAGGCCGAGTCCGCGCTCAAGGATATGGGCGTGAAGGTTACCGAACATGAGGTCGTCTCCGAGAATCCTGGTAAGGTGTCCGTCACCATGCCGGCCGACGGCCAGCCCGTCACCGACACGGATGAGGGTATTCACATCGGTGTGGGCGTCGAAGGTGACGGCGTGCCCGTGGAGATCGCCGGCATGGATAAGGACCAGGCCGAAAGCGAACTGACGGGCAAGGGTTATACGGTCACGCTCGAGCCGCGGTTCAGCAGCAGGCAGTATCTCGGCAAGATCGTGGGCGCGAATCCCGGCATCGGTGTCAAGACCGATGCGACCGATGTCACGCTGTATTACGGCGTCGACGCGAGCGGTCGGTACGACGTGCTGTCCGGAGTTAAGGGCTACGACGGGAACGATTCCAAGGATGTGCTGCGCACTGATCGTTTGGCTGGACGATATTGCACTGAGGATGGTGACTGCGTCACCATGAGCACGGACGAATCGCAGCAGAGTGACACCACCTACTACGTGAGCGGCGAATGGAACAAGACTGACAGCCTGAATCTGTGTGGCGTTGCCCAGAATGTGAACGGGTGCACCCCCACTAATCAGATCGATGCCAAGGACGCACAGTCGTCCACGTTGAAGAACAACCTGATCTCCGGCGATACCGGAGCATTTGAGTTGTTTAAGGGACTCGGCACCGCATACTGCGGAGACGATCTCGCCCCGACCGGCCCCGGCTACATCTACTGCGACAACGGCCACCTCGCCAAGGGTGACGGTACGCAGCGCAGCAGCGGCCTGATCTATAAAGCCACGGATTTCTTCGTGTACATGCCGGTCGACGCGGACCTGTCCGCGATCGAATCGAGCGGCTACTTCACGAACACGTCCGACTACCAGCCAGACAAGGATCGCCCGTACGTCATCAAGCGCGACAATTCCGACTACAAGCCGGTGGCCATCGACAGCAAGGCGACCGGTCCGCAGTACAACCCGTACATTCCGTTCTCCGACAGCAAGATGGTCAAGTTCAAGGAGGCTCCGAACAAGAAGAACGTCTACTATCTGGTCGAAACCCCGATCGACTGGAGCCTGATCGACGGTACCGTTTCCTCCGACGGTACGGTCGACAGCGATGCCGATGACGATGTTCATTCCTACGGCGGTTCGTCCGGTGCGGACTCCAAGTCCGACGCCACGTGGAAGGAACTCGCCGGAACGTACATGTTCTCGTCCGGCGCCGGCGCATGGGATACGACGCTGTGGCTGAAGGACGACGGCACGTTCACGGGCTACTACCACGACGACAACTTGGGCGACATCGGCGACGATTACCCCAAGGGCACGCGGGACGAGGCGAAGTTCTCGGGTCGGTTCAAGTCGGTGACCAAGTATGGTAACGGCTCCTACGACTTGGTCTGCGTTTCGGACTCGCTCACGGTGGAAGGCACCAAGGGAGACGAGCGCATCGAAAACGGCAAGCGATACACCACCGGCGACGCGTACGGCATGACCCCTTGCGGCACGTTCACCGTGTATCCCAAGGGCTACGCCGCGTCCAAGATCGGCGAGGATATCCGCAATCAGGCCATCGGCGGCGGCTACGACTCGAAGTTCATCAGCGCTCCCGCCGCGATCCTGGTCAACGACTCCACCCAGGAGGCCTTCTACCAGCAGAGGCAGTAACCTGCGATCGTTCGCGCGTTCAACCAGTTCGGCCCTGTTACCGTTGCGCCGCGCCTTCGTGGCGTGCGCATTGCAGCAACAGGGCCCTTTTATAGGCAGTGGGCCATATAGAGCGGTATCCGCACGCGCTCGCCGTCGGCCTCCATACACGAAATCGACGGTATACGGACCCCTGTTTTTACACGAAATCGGCGGTATAGACATTGCCGAAACTACACGAAATCGACGGTATGAACCGCGCATGTTGTTGGAGCTCATGGTGATAGTGCGTGAAATCTGCTGAGATCAAGGGGCGTGGTTAACGCAATATGCCGCTTTTTTCGCCATATGCATCCTTAGTCGATGAATGTGTCCGGTACATATTAATGCCGGTATCCGCCGGCCGAGAAAACAGGAATCGCTAAGGAGATTCTGATGAACCAGAACGGAGACATCATTGCCGATACCCCTTGCAGTGCGCAGGGACTGATCTGGGTGGACGACACGACCTTAGCGGGATACCCGTCGCGTTTGCAGAAGCAGTTCGATCGGATCGGCAGGATCATGCCGAAGTTCACAATCCGACCGTTCGCCCCGTTTCAGAACCGCGCTCGCGACCAGTGGGGTGTGCCCTGCGATTGCCGGCTGATCGAACATAAATGGGATGATTCGGCGGATATGGTCCGCGACCAACGGTGGGGATCGGGCAACGGATGGGCGTTCGACATCAGCGGGTTGCGGCGCTGCGCTCCATGCAACAATCATTGCCTCGCTGACCTGTTCCTGCGCTATACGGTTTTGGATGACGGGCGGATCGTTCCCGATTGGGACGCGTCGCACCAGTATTTCTCCGCGATGAGGCTTGACGACCTCGAGTCACGCAACATGCTGGCCAAGCCGCGCGGCCGGCGCGAGAAGGGCGTTGTCGCTTTGGTGGAGGAGCGTTCCGGCTTGGTGCTGCCGTTGCCGTCCGGCTGTGTGGTGTCGTGGATGTATTTCGGAGATGGCTCCGGCGTGGAGATCGCCGTGTACGACGGCATCGCCATGCGCGACCGTATGAACCGGTACCCCGAATACTTCGATACGGAGGTTGTGCTCAACGAGGATGACGTCGAACGGGATATCGCCGGCTGCCTGGATGTGATCGAAAAACTGGAACAGGGTTTCTTCACACAGGATGATCTGCTGAACAACATGCCGCGATACCCGTTCGCACAGTCTCATGGTGGCAATGGCGGCAATACCAATCTCAAGGAAAGGAACTGACTGATATGGCTATGGCATCAACGGCGACGATCGAACGTGTCCAGACGTCGCTGTCCGTCGAGGACTGGGAGCAGATCGAGGACGATTTCGACGACATCATCCACGGCGGCTATTTCGATGAAGGCGGCGATGGTCCGCACGATGAGTTTTGCCAGTTCTACATCGGCGAATGTGATCAGATCGCACGTTTCTGGCTGGTCACGTCGGGGAACGGAGAGAAGCGGTTCTACTGCCCGAAGCATTTCGCGCTCGTCCTGCACGACATCGTCGACGCAATGGCTCACAGCACCTACTTCGCTGCGCAGCAGACCCCTGCGCAGCGTCGTGATGTATTCCACACGTTCCTCATCGAATGGGGTCGATTCGGCTTCTGAACCCCGCCGCGACACGCCGAACAAACCGTTGGAATGACGTGGTTTTCTTTGTGTGAATGTGCGGGAAGCCGTGATTGTCCGGTTAAAGAAAGTGTAAAGGAACAAACGATTCTTTACCAGACGGGTAAAAGAATCCTGAGTGAAACGAGGTACAACAAATGTCATCTGACAAGAAAGCATTCGGCACTGCAGGAGAACTGCTGATCGCGAAGCACATCCCTTGTCCGAAGTGCAAGACCGGAAAACTGTGCCTATTACGGCAGAACTTCAAGTGCGTGGACGTCATCTGCGACTTCTGCGGATTCCTTGCTCAGGTGAAGAGCAAGCGCGTGCAGGAACTGCCGGATCATTTTGACGGGACGATTCCGGGCGCCGCATGGGGGCCGCAGAAGGAACGGATGGACGCTGGCATCTATTTCAGCCTGTACATTGTTCTGGCGGATGCCGATGACAATGCGAAAATCTTCTTCCTTCCCCAAGAGATGCAGACACGGGAGATGTTCCAGCCGAGAGAACCGCTGGGCCCGGATGCCAAACGAGCGGGCTGGCAAGGCTTCAGCATCGTGTGCAGCAAAGCCTTGGCCGCCCCGATTCCTCTGCGCATCGATGAAGAAAGCGTCTTTCATCTGGAGTACGAACGCAACGATAAGTGATTGCTCCCGCACTGTAGACGCCGGCCTGCTTGGCTTGCCTCGGTTCCGCTGAACTCGGTAGTAGACTGAAAAGCGATTGCCGTTCAGCGGGAGGGATTATGACAGCGAAGTACAACAGGGAAGCTCTCGACAATCGCAATTACTGGGCACTGTATGAACTCCTAGAGAGCTACTTTTCCCGGCAGTTGCAGAAGTATCCTGCAGTTGCTTCTCGATATGGAAACAATGCAGACAGATGGGCTTTCACCTTTATCTTCAGCAACACGAAGGAAAAGATGGAATCCTTGGTCGATGGCATTCCCGATGTCGTTTCCACATATAATCCCAAACTCGATGAGCTCTTCGATTCATGCGAAACCGATGAGGAATTCGAGAGGAATGTGTTGGGGTCGGCGAAACAGTGGTTCGGCAATTTGTTCGACCAAACTGAATTCGGTCGAATAAGACGTGTCGTCGAAAAGGATATGGAGAATCATAAGGAAGAGTTCGCCAAGGTGCCGGAAACCAACCTGTGGCATCTGCTGACCTGTTCTTCTATTCGCTCCGACCTCACGGAAGAGGAACTGCGTCCGACCGCACGGCGTCACAAGACGCTCATCAAGTGGCCTGAAGATCGGAAATATGACGAATTCCGACAGGGGAAGCGATCGTACATGCCCCAATTAGCGCGAGCTCCGATGGTTGCCTGTCTGCATGATATTCTGCAAACCGCGCAGGGAGCGGTGGAGATCAATGTTCTGACGCGGCTTATCGTCGGATTGCACCCGTACATGGTCCAGGATGGTTCGGATGTCAACGTTCAGGAAATGGACGATGTGGACTGGAGCCAGGAAGGCATCATGTCCGGCGAACGCGGAACCACCAGTTATACCTACTAATCGACGTGGAAGGTGAATCATGGTAGAACACACTCATGATACGAAGAAGCACCGGTTTGCGCTTCCCGCAGTCGAGATCCCGAGCGAGGTCATTCGTTTGGAAGATCCGAAGCACATTGCAGAGCGACTGCAGCAGCCGGTGGCGGCTGGGCAGCTGTGGATGGCGAAGACCGATGCCGGCGCCCAGTATGTGCTGGTCAGCGGTGTGAGCGATGATGCGCGCATCATCACGGTGATCCCGATGAGCAACAATACGGCTGTGCGAACCGAAGGCTCGCTGATAGTTCAGCGCACTCCGTTGGGTCGGCCTATGGTCGCGTGGCCTGAACTGGCAGCCGAAGTGCCGGTTCGCATACTGTTCAAGCCGCTGGACGAGTTTGAGAAGGCCGTGGCCGACGCGCTGGCCAGCGACCGTGACGACAAATCGCTTGGCGTGGAACGTGCGACTGCGCCGGAGGATCCGATGACATCCGCGGAACGGGAGATCGTCGAAGTCCGCCGTCACATGGAAGCTTGGCACGCCATGTGCGCGCAGCTGCCGAAGCTGCACTCGGACGAGGAACGTTCGTCGACGACGCCCGCGCGTGCCTTGTATGTTCGCTCTTTGGTGGAGGTGCTGGGACTGTCGTTCGAGGATGCCGCCGCCGTTGTTGATGGCAATCTTGCCCTAAACCCTGAGCAGGAACAGCAGCTGGCGGACGCCGGCGTGCATACGGAACAGTTCCGTTCGCGTTCGTTCCATTTGCCGAAGGATCTGTTGATCGAAATCGAGCAGCCGGCATATCGGCAGATGGCGCAACAGTATTCGGTCGGTCGTGATGGTGATCCGCGCATCAACTTGGCCAAGGACGCGTTCGTTCTGGCTGCTCGCAAAAGCGGGTACGGTCGGGATTCCTGGCGCGGATTGATCAAGAAGGTCGCGCAAGACTGACCGGCCGACGAAACTACATTCGTGTCACCTTATTGAGGAGTAACGGGTCATGCAGGAATCCACATATCAATGGGTCGTTGAGCAAGTCGAGGGAATGCTCGCAACGGCTATGCGAATGCATCAGGACTTCCAGGACGACTGCCTGCATGACCCGTTCCGTATTCCGCGTCATTGGGATGACCGAGTGATAGTTCGCCGGAACAAACAGAATTCAGATGAAGCCGCGAGCACGGACGATAATGACAATACCGGCCCGGCAGGCTTCTGCGTATGCTCCGAGCAGTCTGGCGGCCGGTACCTGTTGGTGGTGAACGAGTGCGGATACCCGCCACGCGATTACTTCACGCTGCTCCACGAATTAGGTCATTACTTGCAGCATACGGACCTCGATCTGTGGATGCGCCTGTACGTCTTTGACGACAAGGTGACGGCCAAGGAAGCCGAGGAAACGGCATGTAACCTTTTCGCTTCCAAAGCCTTGATGCCGGATTACCTGATTGACCGAGTGAGGGAGAACAGCTGGAAAGCTGACGTGGCAGCGAAGCTGTATCAGTTGGTCCGTGCGTCACGCCCAGCAGTCGTGAGAAGAATCGCACCGCTTCTACCACCCGGAGCGTGGCTGACGATGGTGGATCGGGAGCAGGATGAGATGAAGGTTCGTGCATATTCGAATTGGTCTCAGGAGTATGGGGATCTGTTGGATGTGGAACGACTGGCATTGCGGCGGTTCCGTAAGGGGCATACCGGCAATTCCGGTATCGCGGAGCAGACCTTCACCGATGTGTCCGGTAAGGATAGGCAGGGACGATACACGATCAGTGTGGCGCTGTCCCCAAGCAGCACGCAGCAGCCGTTCTGGTTCATTCTCGGTCAGCGTCAACCGGGTGAATGAGGACAGAAGCGAGTAGGAAACGGAGAGGAATATGGCAGTGGCAGACACCGATATGCGGCAGACACAGACGATGCCCGCGTTGCCGGAAGTTGGCAATATCGTTGAGGTGCGTGGTGCCACGTGGGCGGTTACGGATGTGACCGAGCAGGGGTTGTCCCGTAGCCCTGCGGACGAGTCGCGTGGTGGCCGTCAGCATGTCGTGTCGTTGCAGTCCTTGGAAGAGGATCGCATGGGCGAGGAACTGTCGGTGATCTGGGAGCTGGAATGCGGTCAGACCGTGGTCCCGAGCCGTGGCTTGCCTGATGTGATCAGTGTTGATTCGTTCGACGATCCGAATCGTTTGGGTGCGTTCGTGGATGCGATGCGGTGGGGTTCGGTGACCAGTGCGGACGACAAAAAGTTTGAGGCGCCGTTCCGTACCGGTGCGAATCTGGAGCCGTACCAGTTGGAGCCGTTGCGTCGTGCGATCGCTGCTCCGCGTACGAACCTGCTGCTGGCCGATGACGTCGGCTTGGGTAAGACGATCGAGGCCGGCATGGTGATTCAGGAGCTGTTGCTGCGGCATCGTGCCCGTACGGTGATCATTGTGTGCCCGCCGTCGTTGTGCCTGAAGTGGCAGGAGGAGATGCGTGAGAAGTTTGGCTTGGACTTCGTCATCGTCAACTCCGAGGCGTTGGCTGATGCGCGTCGCCAGTATGGGTTGGGATCGAATCCGTTCCGCCTGTTCCCGCGCGTGATCGTGTCGATGGCATGGGTGCCGTCGATTCGCGCGCAGCGTCTGTTCGAGGAGGTGTATGCGGATGCGGGGCGTGTGAACAGCGCCCGCAGGTATTCGTTCGATTTGCTGGTCGTCGACGAGGCGCATCACGTCGCGCCGGCCGCTCCGAACATGACGGGCAAGGCGCGTGGCTATGCGGTGGATTCCAAGCGTACGGAGACCGTGCGCCGTCTGGCCGAGCATTGCGAGCATCGCCTGTTCCTGTCCGCAACCCCGCACAACGGGTATTCGGAATCGTTCACCGCGTTGCTGGAGATGGTGGATTCCCGTCGTTTCACCCGTGGCGCGGGCATTGACGAGAAGGCGTTGGACGAGGTGACCGTGCGCCGGTTGAAGACGCAGATCAGCGATCTGAACTTCAAGGCGCGCAAGATCGAGACCATTCCGTTCACACCGACCGAACTTGAGGAAGAGCACTACCAGCTGCTGGACGATATTCTCGAGACCACGAGAAAGGAACAGCAGGGGAAGCGTTCGCTTGGCGTGACGGCGTTGCTGTTCAAGAAGCGTCTGCTGTCGAGCCCGTGGGCGTTCGCGGTCACGTTGGGTCGTTTCATGGATGAGCCTGATTCCGATGATTGGGATCCGTTCGATGACGGCTATTACGCAGAGGTCATGGGTTCCGGCCAGTCGGATGAGGAGGAAGGGCTCGAGGACCAGCCCGAGTTTGAGGCGTTGCGCAAGGGCAAGGCGGATAATCCGCTTGAGGCCGCGAAGGAAGGCCAGTTGGACGAGTTGTCTTCGTGGGCGCGCGGGTTTGAGGGCAAGCCGAACTCGCGGTTGCAGGCGTTGATCGACTGGCTGGATTCGGTCTGCCGTCCGGATGGTCGCAAGCAGTGGAACGACGAGCGTGTGGTCGTGTTCACTGAGTATGCGGATACATTGGACTGGATGCAGATGGTGCTCGAGTCGCGTGGTTATTCCGCGGATCGTCTGGCGGTCATCAACGGCGCCACATCCGCGGAGGACCGCGAACGCATCCGAGCCCAGTTCAACGCGGATCCCAAGAAGGAGCCGATTCGCGTGCTGCTGGCCACCGATGCGGCCGGCGAGGGCATTGATCTGCAGACGTATTGCCATCGTCTGGTGAACTTCGATGTGCCGTTCAACCCGTCCAGGCTTGAGCAGCGCATCGGACGCATCGACCGGTACGGCCAGACGCAGACGCCGGAGATCTACTATTTCCGCCCGGAGAACACGAAGAGCGCGTTGTATAACGGCGATGTGGAGTTCATGCAGCGTCTCGCGCAGAAGGTCTCCATCGAAATGCAGGATTTGGGCACCGTGAACCCGTTGGTCGACCGTGAGATCGCGGACCGGTTCCTGCACACGAAGAACGCGGTGAAGGCGTCTGCGAACGATGAGCTGGCGCGGCGGGCGAATGATGCGATCAACCGCACGCTTGCGGGCAGCATGGAACTGAACCAGCAGCTCACCCATCTCGCGCAGGAGTATGACGCGAGCAAAAGGGCGATGCACCTGTCGCCCGAAGCCGAGTTACGCGTGGCCGACACTGCACTGGAACTGACGAACCAGCCGCAGCTGATCCCGGTCGAGCATGACGGTCAGCCGGAGGAGGGCGTGTTCCGTCTACCGGATCTCAACCGCAGCTGGCAGCCGATTGCCGAAGGATTGCGCACGCTGCTCGATCCGACGGTGATCCGTCCGATCACGTTCGACCCGGATATCGCCAAGCGGTATCCCGATGTGGCGTATGAGCATCTGGGCAGCGAGCTGATGTCCAAGGCCGCCCGCGTGCTGCGCGGCAACCTGTACGGTCAGGAGTCGAAGCTGCATCGCGTCACGGCGGTCGTCGTGCCGGATCTGGAATACACATGCGCGGCGGCCGTGTCCCGCATGGTGCTGGTCGGCCGTGGCGGCTTGCGCGTGCATGAGGAGGTGTTCGTCACGGGTCTGCGGTTCGGCGCGCAGAACATGGCCGGCGACAAAGCACAGGATCTGCTCGCCACCGCGCTCGATGCGTCTCATCGGCTCGAGATCGCCGATCCGGCGGTATTGGAGCATCTGAGTGAGGCGTGGATGGCCAATAACGGTCGTCTGCGCACGCGTCTTGAGGATGCCGTCAACCGTCAGGCCGAAACGTTGCAGCAGCGCAGCGCTACGAACCTGGAGGCGCGGCGTGACGCCGACCTGAACCGTGCCAAGGGCATTTTCGAGCAGTTCCGCGAGAATCTGCGTGACTCGCTCAAACAGTTGCGCGATCAGGATGAGGAACAGCAGGGGCAGCTGATGCTTGATCTGCTCAGCGATGATGAGAAGCGCCAGCGTCAGCGCGATATCCGCAAGATGGAGGATCGTCTCGATTCGCTGGATGAGGAAGAGCAGCGGGAGCTTGACATGATCCGCACCCGGTATATGGATGTCAAGCCATACACGTCGATCGCGGCGCTGGTATTCGCCGTCAGCGAGCAGGACGCACGCATGTGGGAGGAGGACCGCTAATGGCCGCAACACGACGCACCGCTCGGAAAGGTCGCAGGGGCGCAGACCAGATGAGCGCGGCGCAGATGCATCGCAACTGGCTGCAACTGGTCACGACCGATGGACCGTTCCTGGCCATTCCGCCGCTCAAGAAGGCATGGCCTCAAGGCATGCCTTCGATCCGCCAGCGTCAGGACGGTGGTGCCGTTCTGGCCGAATTGCGCGATCGCAAGACAAAGTTCGAGAAGACGTGGGACGACTGGTACCGTTCGCTCGCGAAGGACGACCCGCAGTCTCGCGAGAACTGGTTGAATAGGTATCGGGAGCAGCGAGATGAATGGGTGGAGTTCGTGCTGCGCGACATGCTCGAATGGGAGCACACGTATGTTCCGTTGTCCGCTGGTTCCGCGGATGCGGCGGCCTACCGCGTCACGTCGCCGAACGAAGCCATTCAGGTGGAGCCGACCGGCATGATGCGGTTGGGTGACCGCGTCGGCGCGCTGGTGCTGACGGTCGATCCGGTGCAGGGCACGTTGAGCGACGATCTTGGCGACGGTTGGTCGGCCAACGCGCTCGACCGTATGGAGAACATGCTGCGCGTCGAGGATTCGGCCTGTTCGATCGGCGTGGTGACCGACGGCCGCTGGTGGGCGATCGTGAGCGCCCCGAAGAGCGGGTCGGCGGCATGGGGACAGTTCGACTCGCAGATGTGGATCGACACCCCGGCCGTGCGCGACGCGTTCGCGGCGCTGTTGGATGTCCGCCGGCTGCTGACCGGCGCGGAGGAGAACCTTCTGCCTGTCCTGTTCGCCAAATCGGTGACCGCCGCCGAGGAAGTGACCGATGCTCTGGGCAGCCAGGTGCGTCAGGCGGTGGAATTGGTGATCGCCGCGTTCAGCGAGGCATCTGCACGCGCCCGCGAAGACGGCTTGCCTGACCCCCTACCTGAGGACGGCGAGGAGATCTATGAGGCGACCGTCACGATGATGATGCGCGTCGTGTTCCTTCTGTTCGCGCAGGAACGCGGTCTGCTGCCGCAAAGCCAATTGTTCGAGAGCGGGTACGGTCTGGCCGGCGTGCTTGACCAATTGGATGACCGTGCGCGTGTGGACGGCGAGGAGTCGATGGACGGCACGAGCATGGTCTGGCATCGTTTGCTCGCCACCTCGCAGGCCCTGTACTATGGCGCAACGTTCGAGGACATGCGACTGCCCGCCTATGGCGGTTCCGTGTTCGATCCGGAACGACACCCGTTCCTGACCGCGATCAACGAGCGTGGCGAACTGGCATTGAGCGTGCCCGATCGTGTCATGTACCACGTGCTGCGAGCCGTGCAGATCGCCAACGTGAACGGAGAGGCCCGTCGTATCTCCTTCCGCGACATCGACGTGGAACAGATCGGTTACATCTACGAGGGCCTGCTCGGCTACACCTGCCGGCGCAGCGACGATACCGTGCTCGGCCTGAACGGCACGATCGGTTCGGAACCGGAAATGCCGCTCGCAACCCTCGAACAGCTCACCGCGGACCTCACGGCATCCGATGCCAAGGGCGGCAAACGCGCCGCCGCCATCGCCGCTTGGATGAAGGACAATGCCACCGCGTCCAAGGCTCCGACAACCAGCGCGATGGCCAAGATGATCGCCGGCAAGGAACCGGACGACGGCGAACGCGCATTGCTGTCCGTCACCCATGACGTCGCACTGCAGGATCGGCTGCGCCCGTGGCTGGGCCTGATCCGCCGCGACCTGCGCGGCAAGCCCGTCGTGTTCCTCAAGGGCGACCTGTACGTGACCGAAACCCCGTCGCGCAAGAACGCCGGCGCCCACTACACGCCCAAGACCCTGGCCGAGGACGTGGTGCGCTACGCGCTCGAACCGCTCGTCTACAAGCCCGGACCATACCAGACCAACGACCGCGACAAGTGGAAGCCCATCTCATCCGACGACCTGCTTGACCTGCATGTGGCCGACATCGCGTGCGGTTCCGGCGCGTTCCTCGTGGCCGCCGGCCGATACTTGGCCGACCGGCTCGTCGAGGCATGGCGCCGCGAGGGCACGACGCCGGACGGCACGTCGGAACAGGTGCGCAACAAGGCCATGCGTCAGGTCGTAGCCAAATGCCTGTACGGCGCGGACATCAACGAGATGGCCGTCGAGATGTGCAAGCTGTCGCTCTGGCTCGTCTCGCTCGACCCGCACCTGCCATTCAGCTTCGTGGACAACAAGATCTTCCACGGCAACTCGCTGCTCGGCGTGACCAACCTCGCGCAGGTCAAGACCATGCGCATCGACGCCAAGCCACAGCATGCACAGGGTAGCCTGTTCCTCGACATCGCCGGTGGCGATATGGTCGAGGCGGTGGACGTGGACGGCATCCTGCGCAAGGTACGACGACTGCGCGACCAGCTGTCCGACGAGATCAACAACGATGATCCGCAACGATCCGCCAATGCGAAGCGCAGGCAGATGCATGCGATCGCGGAGGCCTTGGCCCAGGTGCGGCTGATCGCCGACGGCGTGATCGCCGCCGGACTGCAGGTTGGCGGCAAACCCGGCAAGCAGCTGGACGAAGCCTACGACAATCTCGCCGTGGCGGCCGGCCGCGCGTTCCCCGCACACGGCGAAGCCGACGACGCCATGCTGCGCAGCATCGTCAAGCGCGGACTCACACCCACCGTGCCGACCGACTACGAGCAATGGCAGTGCCTGCACTGGCCACTCGAAATCCCCGAAGTCATGGAAAACGGCGGTTTCGACGCCATCATCGGCAACCCGCCATTCTTGGGTGGGCAGAAACTCACCGGCGCAATGGGCGAGAACATGCGCGAATGGTACGTGAACGTGCTCGCCGGCGGGAACCGCGGCAGCGCCGACCTGTGCGCATATTTCTATCTTCGGGCGCTTGATCTGTTGCGCAAGGGTGGCACGTTCGGCCTTTTGGCTACGAATACCATTGCACAGGGCAGTACTCGTGAAGTCGGCCTCGACCAAATGGTTGAACGCGGGTTCACCATCACCCGAGCCATCCAATCGCAATCATGGACCGTTGCTAGCGCTAATGTGGAATATGCCGTGGTATGGGGGCCCAAAGGCAACGTGGATGACGCAATCATGAAGGACTGCGATGGCGTGAAAGTTAACCGTATTTCCACATTGCTGGAGCCAGAAGGGCGGGCAGGTGGAGCGCCGCAGACATTGACAGAAAATCTGGGTATTGCATTCCAAGGATGCATTGTGCTCGGCCAGGGATTCGTTATTGCGCCGGAAACCGCACAGCGGTGGATTGCTGATGATCCGAAGAACAAGGACGTGCTCTTCCCCTACCTCAACGGAGACAACCTGAACAAGAACCCGGATTGCTCCGCGTCACGTTGGGTCATTGACTTCAATGATTGGCCGGAGGACAAGGCACGGAACTATCAGATGCCATATCAGCATATTCTGGAATTAGTAAAACCTGAGCGCCAACGAAAGAAGTCTGACGGCTCATACCAGTTGCGTAAGCCGTTACCTCAAAGATGGTGGCAGTATGGTGAAAAGCGTCCCGCCATGCGCAAAGCGATTAAACCGTTTGGCGAAGTGATGGTTATCGCTCTTGTCAGCAAGAGCTTAATGCCGATGCGAGTTCCTACAGGAACGGTGTTTAGTCATGCGTTGGGTGTTTTCGCGACTGACAGTTATGCCATCCAAGCGGTACTTTCGTCGTCTCTGCATCAGATGTGGGCAATTAACCGTGGATCTGCTATGCGTGGAGACCCACGATATACGCCGTCGGATGTATTCGAGACACTGCCACGTCCCGAATCGAATCTTGATCTCGAAGCCATTGGCAAGACGCTCGACACCGAGCGCCGCGAGATCATGCTGCGTCGTAACCTCGGGCTGACCGACCTGTACAACCTCGTCAACGATCCCGATCTTGCCGATTCGTCGGATGCGGACGTGGCTCGTCTGCGCGAGATCCACAAGACGCTCGACGAGACGGTTATGGCCGCCTACGGGTGGAGTGACGTGCCGCTCAGGCACGGCTTCCACACGTACCGCAAGATGACCCGTTGGACGGTATGCCCCGAAGCCCGCGTCGAGATCCTCGACCGTCTCCTCGAAGAAAACCACCGTCGCTACGCACTGGAAACCAAATCCGACCAGCAGGCCAAATAACAGGAGGAACTGTGATGGCAGACACCACCCAACCGAAACAGTCAAGACCGGCGAAGATGTACGAGCTGCATTACCCGCTTAACGGCAAGTCCTACACGGTGCGCGAGAACCTGCAAGACATTCTCGAGCGCGAACTCCTCGGCCCGTCCGACGGTGAGGATGAGCTGATGGACGTCTCCCCGAAGATGAAGTACATCCTCGGTCGCATCGCGCCGACGCGTATTCGCCCGGACAACGGCGACCCGGATCATAAGAGCGGACTGCCGTACCTCGACGCCGTCGCCGACGACGATGACGAAGAGGACGACGACTCCGAAGACGTGGAAAGCGGCGGCTCCGAGAACCAAGACGAACCGCAGCGCCGTGGCCTCATGATCCCCTCTTCGATGGGCTTGCGGTTCCAAGTGCCCGACGATCTGGAAACGGTCACCGTGCACTGCTCGTGGGGCGTCTACAACTCCGAAAAAACCGGTGAGGAAACCGAAGCCGGCAAGGAGATCCGCAAGTTCCGCCGCACGCCGATGCACTATCCGGTGACCATCCGTCTTGCCGAACTGCGCGAGGGACAGACCAAGTCGATCAAGGTGACCTCGTCCGACGCCGATTCGGTTGTACTGCGCGTCGATGTGTACAACGAACCGGACCGGCATCGCCGACTCATCGAAATCGCATTGTGCAACGACGAGGAGACCGAGCGGAACATCCCGGTCTCCAAATGGCTGTTCCAGACCAAGCTCGAAGTGGACGCCGGCGGCCAAGCCGTGTTCCTGCCCGTGCACGACTGGATGGAGGACACCTCCTTCGAGGACGAGACGGACGTGGAGGAGCAGCGGCTGCACCTGCAATACCGCAACAAGCTGGAATTCGCCATCGGTCGTACCTGCTCCGCGGACTGGAACGTTTCCCCTGACCATCCGCGTCGCGCAGTCACCGTGCGCACCACATGGCTGCCGGTAGCGGATATTCCGCAGACCAAGGCCGAAACCGTTCCGGGCACGATTCTCGACATGACCGAACTCGCGACCGCCGACGCCGAAACCGTGCGCAACGGTCTGCGGCCCATCGCCGACGGGTACGCGGTATGGCTGAACGAACAGCAGCAGATCGCCGATCGGCTGCCCGAACACCTGCGCGATACCGCCGATGAGGTCATCGCGGAAGCCTGGCAGGTGCAGCGCCAGCTTGCCGACGGCATCGAGTTCCTCACCCACGACGAGGAGGCATTGCGCTGCTTCCACTTCATGAACAAGGTGATGGCCGACCAGCGCGTGCATACGCAGATCGCCGCCAGACGCGCGAACAACAGCAAACTGTCGATGGCCGAGGCCGAGCAAGAAGTCGAAGCATCGCCGTTCCCGCATCATTGGCGTGTGTTCCAGATCGCGTTCATCCTCATGCAGGTGCACGCGCTCAGTGACCCGTCGCTGAAGGTCCGTTCCGATCCGGAATGGTCGATGGCCAAGGCACAGCTGCTGTTCTTCCCGACCGGCGGCGGCAAGACCGAGGCCTACCTTGGTTTGGCCGCCTACGCGTTCGCCGTTCGCCGTCGTCGGGGCATCATCGACAGCCCCGACGGCAAACTGAACGGCAACGAGGGCGTGACCGTGCTTATGCGCTACACGCTGCGACTGCTCACCTCGCAGCAGTTCCAGCGTGCGTCGGCGCTCGTGTGCGCCGCCGAGCTGGAGCGCCGCCGGAACCCGGAGATCTGGGGTGACGAGCCGTTCCGCATCGGCCTATGGGTCGGCACCAACGTGACGCCGAAGCGCGTCAAGGAAGCGGATAAGGAAATCAAGCAGCTGAACGATCGCGGCGCGGATAAGAACCCCAGTGTGCTGCAGATCATGAACTGCCCGTGGTGCGGCAGCTCTCTGGCAGGGTATCCGCCAAAGGTTGATACGACGATTGGGCGAGTGTTCGTGCGTTGCTCCGACACGATGGGCCAGTGCCCGTTTGCCGAGGGTGGTTTAGTCGAAGAAGGCATCCCCGTGCTCACCACGGATGAGGAGATCTACCGGCTGGTGCCCTCCTTCGTGATCGCCACGGTCGATAAGTTCGCCCGTCTCGCGCGCGAAAGCGCCGCCTCCGCCTTGTTCGGCTATGTCGGGCGCAAATGCGACCGGCACGGTTATGTGCCGCAATTCGGCGCCGACGGCAGTGCCGACTACGCGGAATGTTCGGTCAAGGACGGCCATCCGAGAACAAAGGACGGGTATCCGAAGGCGCTCGTGCATCCCGCGATGCGGCTGCGCCCGCCGGATCTCATCATTCAGGACGAGCTGCATCTGATCACAGGCTCGCTCGGCACCACGGTCGGCCTGTTCGAGGCCGGGATTGACGTCATGTCCACGTGGAAGGACGCCCAAGGGCATGTCATCCGCCCGATGATCGTGGCTTCCTCGGCCACCGTGCGCAAGGCCGCCGACCAGATCAAGAACCTGTACGCCCGCGGCACCACCATGTTCCCGCCGCAGGTGCTTGACGCTTCCGACACGTTCTTCTCCAAGGAAGTACCGGTATCGGCCGAGCATCCCGGTCGTCGGTACATCGGCATCTCCGCCACGGGCGTGCGCCTGAGCAACGCGGAAATCCATACGGCCACGACCCTGCTCAAGGGCGCACAGCGGCTCATGGACGATCCCGACGGCGGCAACGCCGCCGACCCGTACATGACCTTGGTCGGATACTTCTCCACCACCCGTGAACTGGCCGGCATGGCACGATTCATGCAGGACGACATCAGCACCCGAGTGCGCAGCTACCGTCTTGGCAGCCTGCTTCCTCTGCGCCGTGGTGCCCGAGGCAATATGCTGAACGTAGGCGAGCTGACGTCGCGTATCGCGTCCTCCGACATCGTGGGAACGCTGAACGCCATGAATATCAGGTTCGACCGTAGATACGAATCGACTGAGGCGTGGGCGCGCAACAGCGAGTTGCAGCATCAGGGCAAAAAGCCGCTATACCGTCCGGGCGAATTTCCGTTCGATGCCGTGCTCGCCACGTCGATGCTGCAGGTCGGCGTCGATGTGCCGCGACTGGGCCTGATGATGATCGTGGGCCAGCCGAAGAACACGGCCGAATACATTCAGGCTTCCTCCCGAGTCGGGCGTGACGCCAATCGCCCCGGTCTGGTCGTGACGCTCGGCAATTGGGCACGTCCACGTGACCTGGCCCATTTCGAGCAGTTCCGCGCCTACCACGATTCGTTCTACGCACGCGTCGAGCCGCTGTCCGTCACGCCGTTCTCGATCACCTCGCTGGAGCGCGGCATCGAAGGACTGCTGGTCAGCGCGGCCCGAGTCCTGCAGGCGAACGTCCAAGACGGCCTGTCTCCCGAGCACAACGCCGGCGAAGTCGACGGGCAGCAATCGTTCCTCGAATATCTCGTCAAGGCACTTGAGGAACGCATTCAGTATGCGGCCCGCGATAACAACCGGGCGCGCTACGCGGCCGAACTGTTGAACAACCGACTCACTACATGGCGGGAACTTGCTAAAACGGCGCGCGGCAAGGGGCGCACGCTCGTCTACGAGCGAGTTCCCGAGGGAAACGACACGCTCATGCCCCTGATGTGCTCTGCCGAAGAGCTGAGCGATCCGACGCAGGCCGATACGAGAGGCAAGTTCGTGGTCGCCAATTCCATGCGCGAAGTGCAGCCGGAGATCAACATTCTGGTCTCTCCTCTGCCCGAGAAACTCGGCCGCGTCGACAAGGGTGGAGAACTGCCGTGGCAATCCCAAGATTCCGATGACGATAACGAACAGAAGGCCTGATCATGAGTGACGACAACAACCTGTTTTATGACGAGGAAGCCATCGTCGATCCGCTCGGCGACGATGAGGAGCAGGACAGCCAGCAAAAGAATAAGAACTATGCCAAAGTGGGGTCTTCCCGTTGCTCCACATTGCTGTACACCTACGGACCGGGAGCCATCATGGACCTGCCGCATTTCACGGTTATGCCTATGGGGCTGGAAGCCTGGGAACGTGTATGGGACAATGCCAATTTCAACATTCCGGATATTCACGCGCCGCGGCTGCTGGAAAGCGTGCGAATCATGCTCGGCCGTCAGGTGCAGGAATTGCGTCCGTTCCCGCGTGAATCGACACCTTCCGGAGTCCCTTCGCAGGAGGGTGGAAGACTTGGCGTGCCGGCTCGTGTATTCCCGCAATGGCTGCGATGCACCGGCTGCAACAAGTTGGCTCCGGTCGCGGATTTTGCGAACGGCTATCGCAACGTCAACCGTTACCGTCCCGATCAGGCGCAGTTCATGCACCGCGATTGCAAGGGGAAAAAAGGCAATGGCAAGAAAACCGCCCGCCCGTGCATTCCTGCCAGATATCTACTGGTATGCCCAAACGGCCATGTAGATGAATTCCCTTATGACTGGTGGGTGCATTATGGCGAGGACTGTACAGCTGCTGCATGCCCGGATCTACGCATGACCGAAGGCGCCAGCGGCGGCACCATGATCGAGTGCGTAAGCTGCGGCAAGCACCGTTCCATGAGCGAAGCGCAGGGGCCGGAAGGGCAGAAGAAACTGCCGAAATGCCGCGGCCGGTTCCCGCATCTCAACTCGTATGATGAGCACGGCTGCAATCAGCAGGTTCGCCTGATGCTGATCGGCGCGTCCAACTTGTGGTTCCCGGTGACGCAAAGCATCGTAGACATGCCGCGACTCGATGAAGCCAAGGAACGACAAGACCTCTATGAGGAACTAACCAAACTGCTTTACGAGAGCGGTAATGCGTGGATGTTGGAAGACAATGATTATGACAGTATTTTCAAAACCATCTCGCACCATCCTAGAGCGGGTGCTCATCTCAAAAATTCGATAACATCTCCTGTTGAGCTGCAATCCCTGATTTATCAAGCAAGCAAAGATGAGGAGAACAAAGAAAAGGAACTACAGGAACGGCGGAAGAACTGGGATCCGTCCGATCTTCTGGTGCCTGAATGGAAGTTCCTGCAGCGTGATCTTTCCCGAGACGGATACACCGATCCGGTCAGCAAACTCACCGTCCATCATGAGGACGTTGCCGCGTCTGTGTCCGATGCGGGTATCTCCCGTATTCTCGGCGTCGACAAACTGCGCAAGGTCAACGCGCTGCTCGGCTTCACTCGTATCGATGATTTCGAGCGCGCCAACGATGTCGGTCATCGACTCGTCGGACTCAAACACGACAAGCCGGATTGGATCCCCGCCACCGAAGATCTCGGCGAAGGCGTCTTCATCCAATTGGACGAGGAGAAAGTCGCCCAGTGGGAGCAGCACGTGCTGGCCAGCGATTTGTGGGAAGCGCATCGTCAGGCGCATCGTCGTAACTTCAACAACCGCTTCTCCGAAACAGCGAAGGACATCGACCCGGACGATCGCTTGCCCAAGCCGCGCTACTGGCTGGTGCACACGTTGTCTCACGCGCTCATCAAAACGATGGCCATGTCAGCCGGGTACGGCATCCCCAGCCTGAACGAGCGCATCTACGCGTGGCCGGCCAAGGATGATCGACCGGCCGCGGCCGGTGTGCTAATCGCCACCACGGCATCCGATTCGGACGGCACGCTCGGCGGTCTGGTCAGCCTCGCGGAACCGGACAGTTTCGAGCGTATCTTCAACGAGACCCTGCAGGAGATCCGCCGCTGCTCTTCGGACCCGGTGTGCGCGCAACGCGTGCCGAAAGATCCCGAGGACTTCCTGCATGGCGCGGCCTGCCACTGCTGCTGCATGCTGTCGGAAACATCCTGCGAACGGGCAAACCGTTTCCTTGACCGGCGATTCCTTGTACCGCTGCCGGGCGAGTATGCCGATCTTGCGTTCTTCGGAGACTGACGATGGACGAACAGCGGCAGAACGCGCTCGTGGCCTTGGGAGCATATCTGACCGGCATCGAAGCGGGGGAGATGGCCAGCCGGCTTGAAGCCGGCGAGACGATCACCCAAGCGCTCGGTGCCGTGCAACCATCCCGCAGGAAACATATCCGAGAACTGTTCAAGATCGCGGGATACGGCATCGCCGGCGACGAACAACGGCAGTTGACCGTCGCCGGCCTGCGCGGCATCCAAGGCGCACATTCCGATATCTCCAGAGTCTCTCCTGTCTGGACCGCTCCGCACCTGCTGGCCAACGTCGGCGACCTCAACCTGTCGCGCAACCGACTGGTACAGGACGCCCGTGTTTCCGTCGTCTGCTCGACATACAACTTCCAAGAATCATCGGAACTGTGGAAGGCGTTGACGGACTTGGCAGAGGCGCATCCCGAGGTCGCCATCCGGATTTACGTCGACGCTTCCGCAAACGACGGGAAGACCACCGGCGGCAGCAGGAGCTTGGAGCCGGAAGACATCGCACGTGGTCTTCCTCGGGCAGCCGTATTTCGCACCAAGGAATATGCGGAAGGCAAATGCTACCGCAACCATGCCAAATTCCTCTCCATCGACCATCAGCTGCTGCTGGTCACCAGCGCGAACTTCTCGTACAGCGCCGAGAACCTCAACATCGAACTCGGCCTGAAAGTCGAAGACCGGAATCTGGCGGAACTGGTCGAGAACGAAATGCGTCGGCTTGAATCACATGTCTACGAACAGATATGAGCTGCCCGGCGCCGCACGTGTAGCGGTACGCACATAAGAGAAAGTGAAATACCATGCCAACCACAAACAGCGCTCCCGTGACGATTGTGCTGTACCTCAATGCGGTCGCGGAACTGAACAACTTCCAGAAGAGCACGCAAAAGGCATTCCGTGAATTCGTCCAGCAGCTCCGTGAGAATCCCGCACTGCCGCGACTGCACGTTGAGCCGCTGAAGAACACCAAAGATCGGGAGATCCGGTCCATCCGAATCAACAACCAAGGCTGCCGGGCCATCGTGGCCAAGGAGACCAAAACCAACACCTATACGATTCTGCATCTCAACGAGGTGCATGATGATGCCTACGAGTGGGTGAAACGTCATCGCATTACCACGGACATGCTCACCAACACCATTCGTTTGGAAGATACGCCCGACCCGGCCCAGCTGGCACAGCTGCTGTCCGGCGTATCGGGAGATGAGCCGCACACGGACCCGTTCGCATCGTTCAGCGACGATGATCTGACCGGGTTCGGCGTGCCTTCCGATGGCATATTCGTATTGCGAGGGGCGCCTTCGGTGCAAGCCGCAGGTACGATGGCCCATCTGTTGCCTTCTCAAGCTCGTTCATGCATTGAACTTGCCCTCGAAGGGTTCGGAAAGGACGAGATCGACATCGCGCTTGCCGATGAACGCAAACAGAGCACGTCGTATGGCTTTGCGCAGACCGAATCCTCGCAGCAGTTCATCGATGCGGCCGGCGACGATCAAGCCGAACGGGATATGCGCACGATGCTTACGTCGAACGGCACGCAGCAGCAGTTCATGGTGATCAATGATGACGACGATCTCGAACGACTGATGAATGCGCCGCTGGCGCAATGGCGCGTGTTCCTGCACCCGACGCAACGTTCGATCGTCAATGGCGATTATTCCGGTCCCGCACGAGTCACGGGAGGTGCGGGCACCGGCAAAACCGTAGTCGTCATGCACCGCGCACGTCGTCTGGCGCAGAGTCTTATCAAGCAAGGCAGCGATCGCAAGGTGCTGTTGACCACGTTCACCACCAATCTGGCCGACGACATCCTCAACAATATGAAACTGCTGTGCACCAAGGAGGAATTGTCGCACATCGAGGTCGTCAATCTTGACCAATGGCTGTTTTCGTTCCTGCATGACAATACGAAATACAGCATTCAGTACAAGAAGACCGGCAATCTATGGCTTCGGGCCAAGTCGGTTGCATCGGACCAGTCGGTACGGGCGTTGACTGCTGACTTTTTCGCGCAGGAATGGGAACAGGTGATACTTGCGAACGATATCAATGGACTGAACGAGTATCTTGAGATTCCCCGCCGAGGACGTGGGGAACGCCTCACCAAGGCGCAACGCGAGCAAGTCTGGGCAGTGGTGGAACGGTACCGTCAGCTTATGGCCGAGCGTAAGGAGTACGACCGTGCGTACGCGATGCATCTTGCGGCCAAACTGCTTGATGGTCCGTATTCGGATCGCAAATTCGCGTTCGTGGTCGTCGACGAGGGGCAGGATTTCAACGCGCCGGCATACCGTCTGCTGCGCAGCATGGTCGATCATCATGCCAACGATATCTGGCGCTTGTGTTGTTTTCGTGGGTGTGGGTTCGTCGTTGAGCCGTTGAGGGAGTAAGAGAAGAGCGCTTCCTGGGTAGGATGTTTTCGACCAAGATAAACAAACAACCAAAAAGCGCCTGA
>NZ_JBKEWJ010000019.1:0-67466 GCF_056357555.1 Bifidobacterium sp. LH_230 | reverse complement strand
CTCCAGAAGCCTGAGCGCCCTCGCCTGGAACTCCTTCGTATAACGAGTCTTTCCGGTCATGTTCCTAGTCTCCCATCAATGAGATAAAACACGGAACAAAAACCAGGTCACATCAGTGGGTTGCCCCGCTGGATGGGTCTGTGCGGGACGATGCGCGGAACTCATCCGGGAACCGCCCCGCTGGAGGCATGCTTTGCGGGGCGATGTGCGGATAAGTTCCGGGACATGCCTCGCTGAGTGGCCTTTTGCGGGGCGGTCTGGTGGAGGTGCGTGCGGGTCGCTTCACTGATGTGGTGTTTTGCGGTGTGGTGTGCGGATGGGTTCCGTGACCGGCCTTGCTGAGCGGCCTTTTGGCGGGGTGAATCGCAGGTTGAACCTGTGGTTTGCCCCGCTGTGTTGTTGTTACGGGGCGCTTTGAGAGGCGCTCAGGTGGTTTGCCCGGTTGAGGGCTCTCCTGCGGGGTGACACATAGATGATGTCCGTGTTCTGCCCTGCTAGCACCGTTTCTTGCGGGGCGGCTTGGTGGAGAGGCTCGCGGGTCGCCTCTCTGATGTGGTGTTTTGCGGTGCGGTGTGCGGATGGGTTCCGTGACCGGCCTTGCTGAGTGGCCTTTTGGCGGGGTGAATCGCAGGTTGAACCTGTGGTTTGCCCCGCTGTGTTGTTGTTACGGGGCGCTTTGAGAGGTGCTCAGGTGGCTTGCTCCGTTGTAGCTATTCTTGCCTAACGGTTTTTGGGGCGCCTGTGGTCTGACTCGGCGCGTCGCTTGTTGCGAAGTGAGCTGTGGGCGTCATTGTGTGGTTTTCTCTGTTTGAGGCTATTTTTCGCGGGGCGATGTATGGATTGGGGCCGCGAATTGCCTCGATAGTACTACCTTTTGTGGGGCGGTTTGCGGATTTCATCCGTGATCTGCCCTGCTGGGGGCTCTCCTGCGGGGCGGTGCACGGGTGATGTCCGCGTTCTGCCCCGCTAACACTGTTTCTTGCGGGGCGACTTGGCGAAGGTCTCCGCGATATGACTCGCTGATGCGGTTCTTTGCGGGGCGATTTGGTGAGAGCATCCGTGGGTTGCCCCGTTAATACTGTCCTTTGCGGGGTGATTTGCGGATGGGCTCCGTGGCCGGCCTCGCTGGTATTGCCTTTGCGGGGCGGTTTGGCGGAGGTGTTCGCGAGACGCTTCGCCGGTGTGGTGCTTTGCGGGGCGCATCGCAGATTGGGCCTGTGGTTTGCCTCGCTGATGCCGTGTTTTTATGGGGTGACGCGTGGGATTCGTTGGGGGGAGTTGCTTCGCTGGTGACTGGTTGTGCTGGGGGATGTGCGGGTTGGGTTAGCGGTTTGGGCGGATGCGAGGTTTAGGGGGGCGTGAGCAAATGGGGGCGGCTAACGGCACGACACGCCGAGATGAGTGAACTTAACCGGTTGAGTAAAGCTGTGTTATAGTGGCATTACTCAACCGGTTAAGTTGATTGATGGTATCCAACGAAGACAGTGCGGATGCCGATTGGTGGACGACGGACCGATGGAGCTGCCGGCGCGGACGCCGGCGTCGGAACAAATCAAATCAATCGAAAGGATTGACGATGACGTCGAATGTGAGGAAGACCCTGCGACGAGCGATCGCCGCGGTGGCCGCAATCGCCTCCCTGATGTCCGTCGCGGCGTGCGGCAGTGGGTCGTCGAGCACCGCCGCTGACGGAACCGTGGTCAGTATCTTCAACGGATCGACCGGCACGTTCAACGAGAACTTCAACCCGTTCTCTCCCACGGCGCTCAGCCCAACGCTGGGCGTGATCTACGAAACGCTCTACTGGTACAACCTCGCCTCCGACGAGGACCCGAAACCGATGCTCGCCACCGGCTACGAGTGGAACAAGGACGGCTCCGAAATGACCGTCACCACCCGCAAGGGCGTCAAGTGGCAGGACGGCGAGCCGTTCTCCGCCCGCGACGTCGCCTTCACCTTCAACCTGATCCACAACACCCCGGCGCTCAACACCAACGGCACCGCCGCCACCGCCGAGGTCATCGACGACAACCACGTCAGGATCATCTTCGACAAGGGCAAGAATCCGGCGAAATTCAAGGGCGCCTACATGCAGGAGGGCGGCATCCTCGGCGGCCAGGCCATCGTGCCCGAGCACATCTGGAAGAACGTCAAGGACCCGATGAACTACACCAACTCGAACCCGATCGGCACCGGTTCGTTCAAACTCAGCAAGTTCACCAACCAGTCCTTCAGCTTCGACGCGTTCAAGGACTATTGGGGCGGCTCGCCCAAGATCGACGGCGTGCGCTACATCGCCCTCAACGACGCCTCCGCCGCCACCAGCACGCTCATGGCCGGCCAGGTCGACTGGATGAGCGCGTACATCCCCAGCTACAAGATGCTGCTCGAGAACTACCCGCGCATCGCCGCGGTGAACACGCCGCGACTGACCACCGTCGTCATGACCTGCTCCAACGCGGCCGCCGGCTGCAAGGGACCGCAGACCGACACCGCCGTGCGACAGGCCATCTACTACGGCATGAACCGCACCCAGCTCAACAAGCTCGCCGGCGCAGGCTCCGGCGCGATCGGATCGCCGACCATGCTCATGCCCGACCGTGACGAGAAGTGGATCGCCGACAGCGACCTCAAGTACACGCCCGAGACCGCCAATGCCGAGAAGGCCAAGCAGATCCTCGAAGCCGCCGGCTGGAAGATGGGCAAGGACGGCTACCGCTACAAGAACGGCGAGAAGCTGAGCATGACGATCCAGACCGTCGCCGGCTGGTCCGATTACATCCTGATCAACGACACGCTGAAGCAGCAGCTCAAGCCGCTCGGCATCGAGATCGTCTCCACGCAGATGGCGTGGAACCAGTGGAACGACAACGAGCAAAAGGGCAACTACCAGCTCTCCCTCGACTCGCTCGGCCTGGGCGTCACCTCCGACCCGTACTACACGTACAACCCGCGCTACCACTCCGAGCAGATGGTCAAGGTCGGCGAGACGTCCGGCGGCCAGAACTACGCGCGCTACTCGAACCAGAAGGTCGACGACGCGATCGAGGCCGCGGCGGCCACCGAGGACGAGAACGAGCGCAAGGCGCAGTACGCGATCGTCCAGCAGGAGATCGCCAACGACGTGCCGTACATCCCGGTCTACATCAACTCGATGCTCACCGAGTTCAACACCGACAAGGTGACCGGCTGGCCCACCGAAGACGACATGTACGCGCTGCCCGCCGCATGGAAGGCGTGGGACATGGGCATCATCCTGCAGCATCTCGAACCGAAGCAGTGAACCGGTTCAGCGACACAGCAAAGGAACATCCATGAAATACGTCCTGAGAAAACTGGGCTTCTACGCCATCGCCCTGTGGGCGGCCCTCACGCTCAACTTCTTCCTGCCGCGCATCATGCCCGGCAACCCCGTCGACCAGCTCATCTCCAAGCTCGCGCAGAAGGGCCAGGTCACCCCGGCCACCCGCCACGCGATCGAACTCATGCTCGGCTCCGACTCGTCCGTGCCGCTGTGGAGGCAGTATCTCAACTACTTCGGCAACATCTTCCGCGGCGACCTCGGCGTATCCGTCACGTACTTCCCGAACTCGGTGGCGTCCGTGATCGGCAGCACCCTGCCGTGGACCGTCGGCCTCGTCGGCATCTCCACGATCCTCGCGTTCCTCATCGGCACGCTGCTCGGCACGATCGCCGGCTGGAAGCGTGGCTCGTGGATCGACAACCTGATCCCCGTGACCACGCTGCTGCAGTCGATTCCGTACTTCTGGCTCGCGCTGATCCTGCTGTACTTCTTCGGACTGAAGAACCCGATCTTCCCGCTGTTCGGCGGCTACGACGTGTGGAGCGTCACGCCCGGCTGGAACTGGGCGTTCATCGGCTCGGTCATCCAGTACGGCACGCTGCCGGCGATCACGATCGTGCTCTCGTCGGTCGGCGGATGGATGCTCGGCATGCGCAACATGATGGTCGCCACGTTGTCCGAGGACTACATCCTGACCGCCGAGGCGAAGGGCCTGTCTCGCGGCCGGATCATGACCTCGTATGCTGCCCGCAACGCGATCCTGCCGTCCATCTCCGGCTTCGCGATCTCGCTCGGCTTCGTCGTGGCCGGCTCGATCGTCGCCGAATCCGTGTTCTCCTACCCGGGCATCGGCTTCGCGCTGCTGACCGCCGTGCAGAACAACGACTACGCGCTCATGCAGGGCATCTTCATGATCATCACGGTCTCCGTGCTCGGCGCCAACCTGTTCATGGACCTGATCTACGGCTTCATCGACCCGCGCACCCGCGCCCAAGGCTGAGTCGGGCTCGAGAAAGGACTGATCGAAATGACTACCGCAACCCGTACCGCACACGCGCCGCGCAAACCGCGCAAGTCGCGCGCCGACTCCATGCTCCCGCCGATGACGCCGAAACTGGCCGTCGGCCTGACGATCGTCATCGTCATCGCCACGTTCGCGATCTTCGTGCCGTTCTTCGTCGACGATCCGAACAAGGTCAGTGACATCGGTCTGACCGCGCCGAGCGCGCAGCACTGGCTCGGCACCACGCAGACCGGCCAGGACGTGTTCGCCCAGCTCGCCTACGCCTGCCGCGGATCACTGTTCATCGGTCTGACCGTCGGCGTGCTCGCCGTCGCACTCTCCAGCTTCTTCGGCATCCTCGGCGCCTACGTGGGCGGCGCGACCGACGAGGCGTTCTCGCTGCTAAGCAACGTGATGCTCGTCATCCCCGGCCTGCCGCTCATGATCGTCATCGCCAGCTACATGCCGAACAAGTCGAGCGTGCTCGTCGCCGGCGTGCTCGCCCTGACCTCGTGGGCCGGCCCGTCGCGAGTCCTGCGCGGATTCACGATGTCGGTGCGCTCGCGAGACTACGTGCTCGCCGCCCGCGTGGCCGGTGAAAAGCCGTGGCGCATCCTGTTCGTCGAGATCTTCCCGAACCTGATCCCGCTGCTCGCCTCGCAGGCCATGGGCGCGATCATCGCCGCCATCCTCGGCGAGGCCGGTCTGAGCTACCTCGGCCTGGGCGCGACCGACTCGTACACGTGGGGCACGATGCTCTACTACGCGCAGAACGGCATGGCGCTGATTCTCGGCGCGTGGTGGTGGTTCATCCCGCCGGGACTGTGCATCGCCCTGTTCGGCGCGGCGCTCGCGCTGATCAACTTCTCGGTCGACGAGATCGTCAACCCGAAGCTCAAGGCCGCCACCCGCAGCCAGATCAAGAAATGGAAGCTCGAGGAGAAGGCCGGCAAGGCCAAGTCCGACGCCGCGTTCGTGCCGGCATCGGTCGCCGCTCCTCTTGTCGCTTCCGTCGCAGCCAAGGAGGCAGTCGCATGACCACCGCAACAGATCGCAACGCAATCGCTTCAGTGACCTCCGCGTCCGTGTCCGGCACGCCCGCGTCCGCAGCCGTCGCATCCGCACAGGTGCCGACCAACGTGCTGCCGCCCGTCTACGAAACCGACCCGGTGCTCGAAGTCGACGACTTCTGCGTCGAATACCGCGCCGAGAAAACCGTGCAGGCCGTCAAGCACGTCAACTTGAAGCTCGGCCGCGGCGAGGTCCTCGGCCTGGCCGGCGAATCCGGCTGCGGCAAATCCACGCTCGCATACGGCATTAACCGCTTGCTCAAGCCGCCGGCGGTCATCACGTCCGGCCGCGTGGTCTTCAACTCGCGCGAAGGCTACCCGATCGATGTGCGCGCGCTCGAAGGCGACGACCTGCGCATGTTCCGCTGGGAGAAGATCTCGATGGTCTTCCAGGGCGCGATGAACTCGCTCAACCCGGTCAAGAAGATCAAGGACCAGCTCGGCGACGTGTTCACCACACATCGCCCGGACATGAGCCGCAAGGAGCGTCTCGACAAATGCGGCGAGCTGCTCGAGCGCGTCGGCGTGGACCGCAACCGTCTCAACGCCTACCCGCACGAGCTGTCCGGCGGCATGCGCCAGCGCGTCATGATCGCGATGGCGATGGCGCTCGACCCGCAGGTCATGATCATGGACGAGCCGACCACCGCGCTCGACGTGGTCGTGCAGCGCGAGATCCTGCGCGAGATCACCAGGCTGAAGGACGAATTCGGCTTCGCGGTCATCTTCATCACGCACGATCTGCCGCTGCTGCTCGAGATCTCCGACCGTATCGCCGTGATGCGCAAGGGCGAGATCATCGAAATGAACGACGCGATGAGCCTGTACACCAACCCGCAGCAGGAATACACGGCCAAACTGTTGTCCAGCTTCCCGTCGCTGACCGGCGAGCGCGGCGACTTCATCCGAACCGGTTCAGAAGATCTGGCGGAAGGCAGCTCGCCGTTCGCCACCAAGGAGTGAATCATCATGACCACGCTTGAATTGAGGGACGTCACCAAGCAGTTCGACCTGCGCGCGGGGCTGAAGACTACGAAGTTCACGGCCGTCAGCCACGCGAGCTTCACGCTCGAGTCGGGCAAGACCGTCGCGCTGGTCGGACAATCCGGTTCCGGCAAGTCGACGATCGCGAAGATGATCCTCGGTCTGGAGGTGCCGACCGAGGGCCAGATCCTGATCGACGGCAAGCCGGTGGACCACCACGGGCGCAAGGCGGACCACATCTTCCGCAAAACCGTGCAGATGGTATTCCAGGACCCGTATGCCTCGCTCAACCCGTTCCATACGGTCGAGCACCACATCGCCCGCCCGATGAAGCTGCACCACCCGGGCATGAGCAACGAGGAGGTGCATAAGCGCGTGATCGAGCTGCTCGACCGTGTGCGCCTGACGCCGGGCGAGGATTTCGCCAAGCGTCTGCCCGGCGAACTGTCCGGTGGTCAGCGCCAGCGCGTCGCGATCGCGCGTGCGCTCGCGCCCGAGCCGAGCATCCTCATCGCCGACGAGCCGGTCTCCGCGCTCGACGTGTCGATTCGTCTGGGCGTGCTCAACCTGCTGGCGCGGCTGCAGCGCGAGGAGAACCTCGGTGTGCTGTACATCACGCATGACATGGCCACGGCCCGGCATTTCTCGGACGAGATCATGGTGATGCGCACGGGTGAGATCGTGGAGCGGGGCCCGGCGGACGACGTGATTCTGCACCCGAAGAGCGAGTACACGAAGACGCTGATCGGGGCCGCGCCCGATCCGGAACGGCGTCTGCGCGAGCTGCGCGAGGCGCAGCGGACGGCCGCGTGATGCGGCTGGCTGTCTGCGCTTGACATGCGGTGTGGTGTTGCGTTGCGCGATGGCGGGCCGGCGGCGACATGCCGTCGGCCTGTTGTCTTTCCCGACGTGGCGATATAGTATTTACTTAAGCGCTTAATATGCTGATATATGGCGGTATCTGGATGGTGCAGCCATACTTTTGGAACATGAGATAAGGATGTCTGACATGACCCATACACCGAATACGTTTGCGGCGATCAGCGATGGCTGGATGGTCCGTGCTCTTAACCCGCAGGTTGCGCCGGAGTCGGTGCGTGATGCGATCTCGGCCGGTATTCCGGCGGTCGTTCCCGGCGAGGTGACGTTGGATTTGCTGCGTGCCGGGCTGATCGACGAGCCGTTCGACGGCGACAACGAGAACCGTCAGCAGTGGATCGGCGATGTCGACTGGCAGTTCGAGACGACGTTCGAATGGCATGCGGACGGCAAGGCTCGGCATGATCTCGTCGCGTACGGATTGGATACGGTCGCTACTGTAACGCTTAACGGACAGCTTGTCGGGTTCGCGCAGAACTATCACCGCTCGTACCGCTGGGACGCGCGCGGCCAGTTGCGCGAGGGCGCGAACACGCTGACGGTCACGTTCGCGTCGTCGGTGCGTGAGTCCGATCGCCGAGAGCGGGAGCTCGGCTATTACCCGCATACCGAGCATCACGCGTTCAACCAGTTGCGCAAGCCGAGCTACCAGTTCGGCTGGGATTGGGGCATCGACGTGGCGAACGCGGGCATGTGGCGCGAGATCGGCATCGATTCGTGGTCGGGCGTGCGGTTCAAAGCCGTCCGCCCGCTGGTCGACGTGCGCTCCGATGGTGCCGGCGTGCTCACGACCACGGTCGAGATCGAACGCGAGGGCAAGGGCCGCGTGATGGGTTCCGGCGACGCGCATACCGGCCAGCAGCCGGTGCCGGTCACGGTGACCATTGCCGGTCCGGGACTGACTGAAGCGGTTGAGGTGGCCGGCGAGGTCGAATACGGTCGCGACAGTGCGACGATCACCGCGGTCGTGCCGGATGCGCGGCTGTGGTGGCCGCTTGGATATGGCGGGCAGCCGTTGTACGACGTGACCGTGACGGCCGGTGCCGCCGCGTCGGCCGATGGCGGGCCGGCGGCGACGTGGACCGGTCGTGTGGGCTTCCGTACCACGCGTGTCGACACGCGTGCGGACGCGGACGGCCGTCCGTTCCAGATCTATGTCAACGAGGTGCCGGTGCACGCGCGCGGCTACAACTGGGTGCCGATCGACGCGTTCCTGTCGCGTGGCGACCGCGCGTTCTACGCGCAGCGGTTCGCGGATCTGGTCGAGTCGAACTCGAACATGATCCGCGCGTGGGGCGGCAGCATCTACGAGTCCGATGATTTCTACGATCTGGCCGACGAGCTGGGCGTCATGGTCTGGCAGGACTTCATGCTCGCATGCGCCGCGTATCCGGAGGACGCCGACACGAAGGCCGAGATCGAGGCCGAGGCGCGCGAGCACATCAACCGCCTGAGCCCGCACCCGAGCCTGATCGTGTGGAACGGGTCGAACGAGAACTACGTGGCCTACGCGGAGTGGGGCGGGTTCAAGCAGGCGCTGCGCGACGACGACCGCCCGGCGAACGCGTACGGTTACGGCGAGAAGGGTTGGGGCGACTGGTATTACAGCGAGCTGTTCCCGAAGCTGCTTGCCGAGCTCGACCCGACGCACGTCTACCTGCCGAGCTCGCCGATGAGCTTCACCCCGTTCGTGGACGCGAACAAGTCCGGCGACGGCACCATGCACATCTGGGATGTGTGGAACCGCGTCGACTACACGAGGTACGCGGACTACACGCCGCGCTTCGCCGACGAGTTCGGCTACCAGGCGCCGCCCGCGTTCAGCACGCTCACGCGCGTCGTGCATGACGAGCCGCTCGACCCGTTCGGCAGGCAGATGCTCGTGCACCAGAAGGCGGCCGGCGGCAACGTCAAGCTCGCGCGCGGCATGCGCGGCCACCTCACCCCGGGCCGCATCGACGACGTGAGCTACGGCGGCGTGGTCAACGGCAAGCCGTCCGACGGCGAGCACAGCTGGCTCATCCCCACCGACCGGTGGGCGTCGATCGAGGACTGGCACTGGGCGTGCCAGCTCCAGCAGGCGCAGGCGATCCGCTTCGGCGTGGAGCACATGCGTTCGCTCGAACCGGTCAACGCGGGCGCGCTGATCTGGCAGCTCAACGACGACTGGCCGGTCGTCTCGTGGGCGGCCGTCGACTACTACGGGCACCGCAAGCCCCTGTGGCATGCGTCGCGCGACTTCTTCGCGCCGCGTTTCGCCACGATCCAGCCTCGCTCGGACGAACGATACCGCGCCGAGCATAGCTGGGAGGGCGTGCCGGTCGCGCCCGACCATCTCGAACTGGTCGTGCTCAACGACACGCAAGAGGCGTGGAGCGGCACGTGGACCGTGCGCCGCGTGACGCTCGACGGCCGGACGTTGGCCGAGCAGTCGTTCGACGTGACGCTCGACGCGACCGGTCACGTCAGCCTGCCGATCGCGGCCGACGTCGCCACGTTCGGCGACACGGCAAACGAACTGCTGATCGCGGAACCTGTCGCGGCCGACGGCGTGGACGGTCCCGCGTTCACTCGCGTGATCCACAACCCGGCCGAGGTCATCGACCAGAAGCTCGACCCGACGCCGTTCGACGCGAGCGTTGCCCGGTCCGCCGCCAACGATGGCTACGACCTGACCGTCACCGCGCGATCCTACGTTCGCGATCTGTTCTGCATGGTCGACAAGGTCGACCAGGACGCGCGCATCGACGGCGGCATGGCCAGCCTGCTGCCCGGCGAATCGGTGACCTGGCACATCACGACCGGCGCCGGCGTGACCGATCCGGCCGCGTTCACCGCGCCGAACGTGCTACGCTGCGCCAACGACCTCAAGCGCTGAGCTAGCGATGCCGGGTGTGATGTAAGCCGCTTCGCCGCGTCACAACCCGGCGCAACGTATATGACGCCCCGATCGGTTTTACGGTATCGGCGATACCATGAATCCGACCGGGGCGTACCCATATTCCAGGAGGTTGCACGCGATGACGATGCCGAGACCCACCATCACCATCATGGATGTGGCCAGAGCCGCGGGCGTCTCGAAAAGCGCGGTGTCGTATGCGCTCAACGGCAAACCCGGTGTTTCACGTGAAACGCGTGACAACGTGATTCGCATCGCGCGGTCGATGGGGTGGCAACCCAACGACGCCGCCAAAACGCTGTCGAAATCGCAGGCGATGTCGGTCGGCATGGTGCTGTTGCTGGAGGACGAGGAAAGCCTTGGCGCCGGCAGCTTTCTGATGGAATTGCTCGCGGGCCTGAGCGCCGAGCTGGGCGAACGCGGATATTCGGTCACGCTGCGCATGACCACGCATGGGGCGCAGGCCGCATGCCGAATCTACGAGGAATGGATCGGGTCACGCGCCGTGGACGCCAGCGTGGTGCTGGACGTATCCGAACATGATCCCCGCTTGGCTTTGTTCCGGGACAATCCCGGCGACAAGGCGCTGTTCCTCGCGCCGGAGTCGGTCACCGGCGGATTGCCGACGCTGTACAGCGCCGATGAGGATGGCATGCGGCAGATCGTGACCTACCTGCACGACGAGGGGCACCGTCGCATCGCCCGCATCGCCGGTCCCGAGGAATACGCGCATACGCGTGATCGAGATCATGCATTCGAAACGGTGTGCGGCGAGTTCGGGTTAAGCGGCGTATGCCTGCATGGCAAATATCTCAGTGAGGTCGGCAGGGAGTGCTGCGAACGATTGCTGGACGATGACGAGCCTCCCACTGCGATCGTATGCGACGCCGATACGACGGCGCTCGCCGCGATGGCGGTGGCGACCGAGCGGGGAGTGCGCGTGCCGGACGACCTGTCGATCATCGCGTGGGAAGACACTCCGGCCGGCAGATTCGCCGATCCCAACATGACAGCGCTGCACCGTGACGTGGTCGCCGTGGGGCGCACGGCCGGTGACATGGTCCTGCGTCTGCTTGACGGAGAATCGGTGGGGATCGAGCCGGAACCGCCGTATCGGTTGGTTGTGCGGGGGAGCAGTGGGCCGTGCCGCAATGATGACCGGGTGAGTAACTGAAGCGCTTATGTTGTTGAAAACATTAGTGTTTCGGTTGTGTCCTTGTCGATGCGTCTGCTAGGATGAGGCCATCAGGACGATTTCAGCAAGGTAGTTGGACTATGGCCAGTCAAAAGAAAATCACGATCACGGATGTCGCCAAGGCGGCCGGCGTCTCGAACAGCGCGGTATCGTACGCGCTCAACGGCAAGCCCGGCGTCTCGGAGGAAACCCGCGACAAAGTGCTGAAAATCGCTGACAGCCTGGGCTGGAAGCCCAACGGCGCCGCACAGGCGCTCGCCCGCGCCACCACACGCCGCATCGGCCTGATCCTCGCCTACGATCCCAAGCTGTTCGGCGTCGAATCCTACATGATGGAACTCATCGCCGGCCTCGGCTCCGAACTGGAACCGCGCAACTACGCCCTGCTGATCCGACTGGCCAACAGTCAGGACGCACAGCTCGCCATCATCCGCGACTGGATCGCCACCGGCAGCGCAGACGCGATGCTCACGTTGAACCTTGAACTCGGCGATCCACGAGTGGCGTTGCTCAAGCAGCACCCCGAGATGCCGGCGCTGGTGCTGGGTTCTCCGACGGTCTGCGGCGGACTGCCCGCGTTGTGGAGCGACGATGCCGGGGCCGCCCGCACGGTCATGCAGTATCTGTACCAGCTCGGCCACCGTCGCATCGCACGAATCGCAGGAACTGAAACGCTTGGGCACACGTTCATCCGCGACCATGCCTTCGGCGAGGCCGCCACGGAATTCGGCATACAGTATCGCTGTCTGCACGCCGATTACACGCCCGAAAGCGGTGCGGACGCGACGCGACGGCTGCTGGGTTTGGACGAAGACCGGCCGACCGCGATCGTCTACGACAACGACGTTATGGCCGTATCCGGCCTTGATGTCGCCGCAGAAGCCGGCATCAGCGTGCCGGACGATCTGTCGATCGTCTCGTGGGACGATTCATACGTGTGCACCGCCGTGCATCCGAACCTCACCGCCATGAGCCGTGACGTGGTCGCCGCGGGCCGGCAGGCGGCGAGGATGCTGTTGCGCATGATCGCGGAGGAGTCCGTCGCCAGCGAACAGGAGGAACCGTACCGGCTGTGCGTGCGCGGCACCACGGCTCCGGCTAGGAACTGACATATCGGAGAGCGGCGGGAAGCGTCGGCGGCGAATCCGGTGATGGCGACGATGTGTTCCTGATGCCGGCTGCAATACGTTGCCGGCATCGTCGCGTCTCGCGATCTTAAGCGGTTAACCTGGCTTGTAGCCTGCAAGCATCCGGGATGGCCGTCTGCATAACTGTTGTACCAAACCAATACTCAATCCACATCCAAACCTAAGGAGACAACGATGTTCGATCAGGGACCTCACGCGGTGCTGCGTGGCGGCGGCGTATGCGTGATCCTCAAAACGCCGGCCGACGACATGCCGCAGGTCGAATACTGGGGCCGCGACTTCGTCGCAGAGACGGACGACTGCGGCTGCGTGATCGGCAACGGCAGTTGCGCCGGCTGCGCGACGGCCGGGACGCCGGACTGCCCGCTGAACGAATCCGCGCTGCTCGCGCTCGACGCGATGACGCTCAAGGACACGCCGCCGAACAAGCCGGATGCGGCATGGCGTCCGTCGCTGATCCCGCAAGGCGCGGAAGGCTGGGCCGGACGCGCCGGACTGGAAGCCAGCCGTGGCGGCCGTCCGGTGTACGCCCGCTGGACGTCCATCAGCAACTCAACCGATTCATCATCGATCAGCGTCACCGCGGAAGACAACGTCAACGGTCTGCGACTGACCGCGACGCTGCGCATCACCGATTCCGGTCTGGTCATCGCGCGGCACACGATCACCAATATCGCCGATCCGACCGCATCGTCGACTGCAACGCGCGCCGTCGCGAACGCCGCCGAACCACTCGCCGTCAACTGGCTCGACGCGACCCTGCCCATGCCCAAGCGCGTCGATACGCTCACCCAGTTCACCGGTCGCTGGCCGCTCGAAAAGCAGCCCTCAACCGCTTCACTGCCCGTCGGTTCAGTCACGCGAGATTGCCGTCGCGGCAAAACCGGCCACGACTCCCCGTGGATGTTCATCGCTTCGGTCGGCACGCCGCGCTCGCAATCCGGCGACATCTGGGCGTGCCATCTCGCCTGGAGCGGCAACCAGACGTACCGAATCGACAACCTGCCGGCACATGAACCGGTTCTGGGCGCGGGCGAACTGCTCGGGCCGGGCGAGATCCGCCTTCAGCCCGGCGAATCGTACACCACGCCGGAAGTCTGCTTCTCCTACTCCGAGCGCGGCTTCGACGGTATCGCGGACCGGTTCCACGGCTGGCTGCGCTCGCTGCCGGGGCATGTGAACCCGGCCGCCAAGCCGCGCCCGTTCACGCTCAACACGTGGGAGGCCGTGTATTTCAACCACGATGAGGCCACGCTCAAGCGTCTGGCCGATCGTGCCGCCGAAGTCGGCGTGGAACGGTTCGTGCTCGACGACGGTTGGTTCCACGAGCGTCGCGACGACACGCGCGGCCTGGGCGACTGGGTGGTCGACCCGGAGGTCTGGCCGGGCGGACTCGACGGACTGGCGGAGCATGTGCACGGCCTCGGCATGGAGTTCGGCCTGTGGTTCGAGCCGGAGATGGTCAACCTCGACTCCGATCTGGCGCGCGAGCATCCGGACTGGATTCTCGCCGCACCTGAAGCGGTTCCGTGCCGCGAGGACCTGTCGTACCGCACGCAGTACGTGCTCGACCTCGCCAATCCGAACGCGTACGCGCATGTGCGCGACCAGATGGCTGCGCTGGTCGAGCGGCTCGGCGTGGACTACATCAAGTGGGACCACAACCGCGAGGTCACCGAACCGATGCACGACGGCCGTTTCGGTCTGCACGAGCACACCGAAGCGTGCTACCGCCTGTTCGACGAACTGAAGTCGCGCTTCCCGGGACTCGAGATCGAAAGCTGCTCGTCCGGCGGCGCACGCACCGACGCCGGCATCCTGCAGCACGCCGACCGCATCTGGGCATCCGACTCCAACGATCCGCGCGACCGCGTCGACATCCAACGCTGGACCGAACTCATCGTGCCGCCCGAAATGATCGGCGCGCACGTCGGTCCGTCGCCGGCCCATTCCACGGCCCGCGCCACCGATCTGAGCTATCGTGCGGCGATCTCCTTAACCGGTTGCTCCGGCTTCGAATGGAACATCCTCGAATGTTCCGACGATCAGATCGCCGTGCTCAAGTCGTTCGTCGCACTGTACAAGGAACTGCGCGGCGTGCTGCACACCGGCCGCGTCATGCACGCCGATCTCAAGGACCCGTCGCTGCGGGCGCGAGGCGTGGTGAACGCCGACCGCACGCGGGCCGTGTGGGTCGTCGCCACCACCGACAACATCCGCGACTGGCTGGCCGAACGGCTCTACGTCACCGGACTCGACCCGGCGCGCACCTATCGTGTGCGGCTGCGCCGCGAGATCGGCGAATCGCACTGGGGATGGGTGACGCCGCAGTGGCTCACCGCCGCACAGCAGCCGTCCGGATTCGTCGCGCCCGGCCGACTGCTCGCCAACATCGGCCTGCAACTGCCCAACCTGTGGCCGATGCAGGCGATCGTCCTCGACATCGAAGCGATCTGACCGTCGGACTTCGACAACTGGACCGTCGACGTCTTCGGTTGACGTCGTAAGCGGTTCAGCCAAACCATCGCAACAACCGAATCATGGCATCCGGCCGCACGCCGGATGCCATCCCCTCCCGGCGTCAGCGCCTCCCGAATGTGGTTGATCGCAAGCCCGTTCCGGTTCACCGAACCTCATCTCAACCGCGCGACGCACGTTCGACCAGTGAATCATCGTCAACCATCCAACGAAAGAGCACATCCATGACCAACCAGACCACGTCCGCCCCGGTATCTTCCGCGGCACCAGCCACAACCCCGACTCCGGTCGACCCGCACCTTAATCCGCGCACCCGCGCACTGTTCGACGCGCTGCACGCGCACGCCGGCGAATTCGCCATGTTCGGCCATCAGGACGACACGTTCTGCCATCACGTCGCCGACGTCGACTCCGACATCCTCGCCGTAACCGGTTCATATCCGGCCGTCTGCGGTTTCGACATGGGCCGCATCGAACTCGGCTGGGACGCGAACATCGACCACATCCCGTTCGCCGACATCCGCCGCGAGATGCGCCGTGCCTACGATCTCGGCGCGATCGTCACCCTGAGCTGGCATTCGGTCAACCCGATCACCGAAGGCGGCTACGGCGACAACATGGCCGACGGAACCGTTTCAGCCGTACTGCCGGGCGGCAACCTGCACGCCAAGTATCTCGGGTGGCTGGATGCGGTCGCCGACTTCCTCACTTCGGTGCGTGACGACGACGGCAACCCGATCCCGATCGTGTTCCGTCCGTACCACGAGCACACCGGCGACTGGTTCTGGTGGGCGCCCGGCTCGCCCGCGCTGCCGACCGACACCGCGCCGGAACAATACGCGGCGTTGTGGCGCATGACCGTCGAGCATCTGCGCGACGAACGCGGCGTGCACAACGTGCTGTACGTGTACTCGCCCGACCGCAGCCGCATCGACATGACCGACGACGCGACGCTGGAAGCCGGCTATCTGTACGGCTATCCGGGCGACGACTGCGTGGACGTGCTCGGCCTCGACGATTACTGGGACATCGATCAGCCGTTGGATGGACCGGATGCCGCCGATCCGACCGAACGGCATGACAAGCTTGTCCGCATCCTCACCTGTGCGGGTCGACTGGCCGGCGAACGCGGCAAGATCGCCGTCGCGACCGAAACCGGCTCGCCCCGCGATTTCGCGGCCGCCTTCGGTGACGATCCGGACACGCCGTGGACCACGTTCATGCTCAGCGCGGCCGTTGCGAACGAGTGCACCCGGCGTGTGATGTGGTATCTGCCGTGGCGCAATTCCGCCGAGGCGGCCGGCAGCGGCGCGTACGGCACGCCCGCGCCGGATTCGCAGTACGCCGAGGACTTCAAGCGGTTCGTGCGCGACGACTTCATTCGGCTTGCCGACACGCTGCCCGATATGTACGCGTGAGCTGTTGCGGCTGTTGCGGCTGTTGCGGTGGATCGCGGGGCTCGTGGTGTGCCGCTGTGATTTGTGGCAGCCGTAACGCTGTTGCGCATCATTCGTTGCAAATCGTTGCGAACGGTGGCATATTGTTGCCAAACACAAGGGGGGAATCATCAATGGAGAACGCACAACAACTTATTCAGGACGCGCTGAATCGTGCGGTCGACCGTGGCGAGGTGGCCGGCGCGAACATGCTGGCCGTGCAGCACGGCGAGGAGCGCTGGTACGCCGAAGCCGGCATGCGCAGCATCGAACGCGGCGAGAAGATGACCCGCGACACGATCTTCCGCCTGTACTCGCAGACCAAGCCGGTCACTGGCACGGCCGCGATGATCCTGGTCGAGCGGGGGCTGCTCGATCTTGCGGCGCCGGTCAGCGAATATCTGCCCGGCTTCAAAGGGCAGCGCGTCACCACCGAATTCGCGCCGGCTGAAGCGGCTCAGCGCGATGGTGCGACGGCATCCGACGGTCAGTCCGGTGCCGCATTGTCCAACGACGTGCCCACCGATCAGGCCGGGTCAACCGGTTCGGTCATCGGCGACGGCGAGCGCACCATCCCGGCCGTCCGCGAAGTCACCGTCAAGGATCTGCTCACCATGACCTCGGGCATCCCGTACGGCGACGCGAGCTTCGAGGCCGGCCGCATCGTCGGCAAGGTCTTCGACGAACTCAACGACCGGCTGCACGGGCCGAATCAGATGGGCACGGTCGAACTGGCCAACCGGCTCGGCCAATGTCCGTTGCGATTCCAACCGGGCTCGCACTGGATGTACGGCACGAGCGCGGACATCATCGGCGCAATCATCGAGGTCGTGTCCGGCAAACGGTTCGGCGATTTCCTGCGCGACGAGGTCTTCGAGCCGCTCGGCATGACCGACACCGCGTTCTACGTGCCGCAGGACAAGATCGGCCGTCTCGCCGCGGTCTACGACAATCCGAACTCGCCGATCGACCCGGCGAATGCGGGCGGGCCGCTGCGCGAGATCGTCACCGACCATCTCGGCGTCGAATACGCGCCGACCAGCGACCCGGCGTATCAGGCCGGCGGCGCGGGATTGAAATCCACGATCGACGACTACGCGAAATTCGGCCGCATGCTGCTCAACGGCGGCGAATACGGCGGTGAGCGCATCCTGCAGCCGCTCACCGTGCGCATGATGACCTCGGGCGCGCTGTTCGCGCGGCATTACCCCGATTTCGAGGAATGGCAGCCGGGGTGCAGCTACAACACGTTCATGCGCATCGTCGAGGAGCCGGGCAAGTCGATCATGGTCTCGCACAAGGGCGAGTATGGCTGGGACGGCTGGCTGGGCACGTATTTCGTGAATGATTCGGCGGTCGATTCGACGTTCCTGCTCAACATCCAGCTCACCAACATCGGTACGTCGCCGCTGGTGCGCAAGGTGAAGAACATCGTCAACACGCATCTGGCGTAGCCCGATGCGTGTTGACGGGCCGGCGTGATGATTGCGGTTTCTCTCTTTGTGGTTGGGGATCGGTCGGCCCTGTTGCCGACCCGGTTGTAGGCTGGCGATCATCGGATGAGACCGCATCGACGGCTGGATGTGGCTTGGTGACGGCATATCTTGCAGTTGTAGGGCATTCCTGCGTGAAGCGTCAGGTATCGGCTCTGGTGAATCGTTGGAAAATGGCCGTTTTGTGTGGACCGTGTGAACGGCGGTGCCCCGTCTTTCCCGATCGTATGCCCTACAACTGCAAGATACGTCCGTGACGGAGGTGCGGTGTGCGTTCTGGGATGCGACATCCTCGGAACGGAGCCTCGTGGCCGGTTCCGAGGATGTCGCATCCCAGAACGCGACGCCAACCAACTGCATGGGCTGATTATTGGCGTCAGTGCCGCCTACCGGTGCGTCCTTGCTGAACATTCCCGTTACATCGGATTGGAAAAATGACGTTCCAGCTGCGGAATCTCCAAGCCGGCTGCCCTATGTCTGCGTCGGCGATCCGCTAACTGTTCGAGGGGAATGCACGGCAGCGGATGAATAGGAACGTCCAGCGCCTTTCCGAAGGACGTCGCGACGTCGGCCGCGAGCATGTCGCGGGATTCCGGCGTGGCAAGACGAGATTTGGTGACCTCGTGCACATCCCATCCCCGACTGCGCATATTCCCGCGCTTTTCTTTGTCATGTTCTCCTTGGGAGACGTCGGTCATATGGAATCGACCATCGTATTCGACGGCAACCATCAATTCGGGATATGCCATGTCCACGGACCAGGGCGTATCCCTCCCCGTGGTGACTGCCGCATTCACGTCCGCTGTGCCCAATCCTCGGCAGGCCAAGGCAATACGGGTTCTTGTCTCATAGGAGGAGTCCGTGTTGCTTCGCATGAGGGGGATTGCCTTCAGCAGCTTTCTTTTGCCATGGAATGCTCCGGCATTCTGCACCGCGAGAAGCATTCCACGCTTGGTGGTCCTGCGCTGCACGCCCCTGCGCATCATGCAGTCGCCAAGCACGACGAGTTCCAACATGTCCAGTACGCCGGCCATCTGAATCAGCGCCAATTCCGCGTCTACGGAGGAAAAGAGTGCCGCGCAAGGAACGGTATGATCTTCGAGAACCTCGGTATGGTTCATATGTATGGCGGTGTCGCGAAGTGTTCTGAGCTGGGTGTGCGATCCGACGGCGATATGCATGGGTCGGGGATCGAAGGCCGGATGATACCGTTCGGGAAGTTCTATGCCGAGCACCCGTAAAGCTGACGTGTGGCTGGCGATGACAGGAAGCGTGGTCCTGCGGGCCAGTTCGTTCAAGCGGCTGTATTCGTGCGCCTGAATGGTGATGAGCTGCTGTTCCGTAATAAAACGATTGGCCCCGATGGCCGGCTTGGCATCTGTTGCTGTTGTTATCGTATCCATGAACTCACGGTACGGGACAAACCCTTGTTGCGCCATCGGAAACGGGGTATGTGGAAAAATGGTCTGCGCGCGGCGTGTTGCAAGGTCGCAGTAGGGCGGAGGCTGCCTATCGTGTGATTTCGCTTGTGATTTCATACGGAATATCGCCGGGCCATATTTCCGTATGGAGGGCGTGCTGGGCGTATGCGGCATGACGCAACGTGTGCGACCTCATACCCTCTATAGGGGAGGTGTGGCCTCCTCTCGTTCCGGTGTAAGGCCGTCGCTGAACGCATATTTCCCAGAGAGAAGGGCGGCCGCGGAGCTCTTGATGGCGTGGAATGCCAGCGGGCATTTTGCAGTTGTAGGGCATGGCCATCCGCGCATGGCAGGATCTTGGATGGGGAGGATTCTGTAGATGGCTAATTTTCCAACGTTTTCTTACATGCGAGGGTCGAAGGCTCCTGGATGGACGCCCTACAACTGCAAGATATGCCTGTCTCGAGGCCGGATATGGGTCCGGCAGGGTGTTTGGGATGAAGTTGTTCATGATCGGATTAGTGCCTACGATGTCGGTGACGACGTTCGCAGAAAGGACTGGATATGGAGACTGCGGAGGATATGCGGCGTGATCTCGCGGCGATCGACGAGGTGATCGCGGGCGGGCGGTTCAAGGACGACTGGGCGTCGTTGCAGCAGTATCGCACGCCGGAATGGTTCGAGGACGCCAAATTCGGCATCTTCATCCACTGGGGCGTGTATTCGGTGTCGGCGTTCGGCAGCGAGTGGTACTCGCGCAACATGTATGTGCAGGGGTCGGCCGAGTTCAAGCATCATGTGGCGACGTACGGTCCGCAGAAGGAGTTCGGCTACAAGGATTTCATCCCTATGTTCACCGCGCCAAACTTCGACCCGCAGGCGTGGGCCGACCTGTTCGCGCGGGCTGGCGCCCGGTACGTGGTGCCGGTCGCGGAGCACCATGACGGGTTCCAGATGTATCGCAGTCGTCTGTCGCATTGGAACGCGGCCGAAATGGGGCCGAAGCGCGACGTGCTCGGCGAACTGACCCGCGCGTTCCGTGAGCGCGGCCTGGTCAACGGTGCATCCTCGCATCGCGTCGAACACTGGTTCTTCATGGGCCATGGCAAGGACTTTGACAGCGACATCCACGAGCCGCTCCATCGGGGCGATTTCTACTGGCCGGCCATGCCCGAGCCGGACCATTACGATCTTGCCAGCAAGCCCGAGCCATCCCGCGAGTTCCTTGAGGACTGGCTGCTGCGCTGCTGCGAGATCGTGGACGAATACCATCCGCGCATCGTGTACTTCGATTGGTGGATTCTGCATGAAGCGGTTCAGCCGTACCTGAAGAAGTTCGCCGCGTACTATTACGACCGTGCCGACGAGTGGGGCACCGGTGCCGTGATCTGCTACAAGAACGACTCGTTCATGTTCGGCACCGCGGTCCCGGACGTGGAACGCGGCGTGCTGGCCGAATGCAAGCCGTTCCACTGGCAGACCGACACGTCGATCGCGCTCAACTCGTGGGGCTACACCGAGCACAACGACTACCGTTCGGCCGCGAGCATCCTGCACGATCTGGTCGATATCGTGAGCAAGAACGGCAACCTGCTGCTCAACGTCGGGCCGAAACCGGACGGCACGATCGCCGATGAGGATCGGGCCGTGCTGTTGGAGATCGGCGACTGGCTGCGCGTGAACGGCGAGGCGATCTACGGCAGCCGTCCGTGGAAGCGGTTCGGCGAAGGGCCGACCGTGGTGCGCGAAGGCCAGTTCTCGGACGGCGATCGGAAGGATTTCACCGCCGCCGACGTGCGCTATACGGTGAACGGTTCCGCGCTGTACGCGATCGCGATGCGATCCTCCAAGGACGGGGTGTACCGGTTCACCAAGCTCAAGGACGGCGACGCCGAGCACAACGCCGACTTCCACGGCCTGATCGCCGGCATCCGCGTGCTCGGCCACGACGGCTCGGTCGAATGGACGCGCGACGGCGCATGCCTCACGGCGACGGTGCCCGGTCTGGAACAGACCGACAAGCCGGTCGTCTTCCGCATCGACATCGCGTAGGGCTTGTCGGGCCATCGGTGCCAGTCCGCTGAGCCGGTCAGATCGCGAACGGCCGTACCTGAGTCATTATGATGCAGCGCGGACTCGGCTACGGTTGTTGTGGTTACGAAAAAGGCCGTAACCGAGTCGTCATGATGTGAACTGGACTCAGTCACGGCCTGTTTGCGAGCATCTGGCGAGCGGTAGGCCGCCCGGCAGACGTTCGATCACGGGATCACTTGCGCGTCTGCGTGAGCTGGTACGCACTGAGCAGGATCGCCAGCCAGATCACGCCGGCGATCACGGCCACGCGATAGCTCGACGAGAAGCACATGAGCACCACGACCAGCGCGAGGAACGCGAGCACGATATACGGCATCACGCGCGCGAACGGCAGCTTGAAATGAATCGCATCCAACGCCTCGGAACCGCGCAGTCCGGCCAGTTCGGCCGGGCCGTCGCCCGCCGCGACGACCTGCCGGAAATGCACTTCCGTGATCATGATCATCGACCAGTTGATCACGCCGGCGATCGTTGCGATCGACATGAGATAGTTGAACGCGAACTGCGGCCACAGGAACACGACGACCACGGCCAGCGCGGTGATCACGGCGGACGTGATCACGCCCGCGACCGGCACGCCACGCGAGTTCAGCTTGCCGAGGTACGCGGGCGCGTTGCCCTGCTTGGCGAGCGAATACAGCATGCGAGAGTTCGCGTACAGGCCGGAATTGTAGACGCTCATCACGGCGGTCAGGCACACGAAGTTGAGGATGCCGGCGGCCGCGTGCACGCCCACCGAATCGAAGATCTGCACGAACGGGCTGGACTTGCCGTCGATCGTGTTCCACGGCACCACGGCCATGATCACGCCGAGCGCACCGATGTAGAACACGAGAATGCGCCAGATGATGCCGTTCGTGGCGCGTGGGATCGTGGTGCGCGGGTTTTCGGTCTCGCCCGCGGTGATGCCGATCAGCTCGGTGCCACCGAAGCTGAACATCACGACGCACAGGGCCATGAGCAGGCCGGTCCACTGGCCGTCGGCCGTGCGCTGCATGAGGCCGTGCGGGAAGAAGCCGCCGTCGATCGCGAACCAGTTCGCGAAGCTCGCCTTGATGCCCGAATCGGTCGGCAGACCCGCGACGAGCACCGCCAGTCCGCCGAGGATCATCGCGACTACGGCCACGATCTTGATGATCGCGAACCAGAACTCGAACTCGCCGAACTTGCTCACGCCGAGCAGGTTCGCGGCGGCGATCACGACGAGGAACACGGCCGCGGACACCCACTGCGGGATGTTCGGGAACCAGTAGTTGACGAAGCTGCCGACGACCGACAGCTCGACCATCGACACGAGGATGTAGTTGAACCAGTAGTTCCAGCCGCTCACGAAACCGGCGCGCTTCGACCAGTAGCGGCTCGCGTAGTAGCTGAATGCGCCGGCCTTCGGGTCCTCGACCGACATTTCGGACAACGCTCGCACGATCATGAAGATCGCGAGGCCTCCGACGAGGTAGGCGAGCAGGATGCTCGGGCCGGCGAGGCTGATCGATTCGCTCGAGCCGTAGAACAGGCCGGTGCCGATCGCGCCGCCGAGGGCGATGAGCTGGATGTGGCGGTTTTTCAGCGATTTACGTAGGGTGGCCGGGACGGGGACGTCGTCGGTGTCGCGCACCGGACGCGGCGCTTGCGGTTCGGTTGGGGCGGGTGATGCTGCCATGCCTGCTTCTTTCTCTTCTTGTGAAGTCCTTGCGGAGTTGTCTGTACACCGGTAGCGTCGCCGATCGATGCAACCGTATGCAATGGCCGCTATTGTATGCCGCACGCCGTGACCGCCGCGCATCGCGTCCGTTTCCGGTGGGTGCGTAGGCCGGTTCGGTCACTGCGCTTTGGCGGCCTGCTGGTCGACCCAGTCGTTGACGGCGGCGATGGCCTCGTTCAGGGTGACCGTTGCGGCCTTGTAGTACTTGGAATCCTTGATGCCACTGTCGTTGAGCAGCTGTTGGGCGCCGTCGATCGCGGTGGTGAGCGTGCCGACGACAAACCGTTTCGCCGTACCGTCCGCGATGCTGTTCTGCACCGTGCCGAGCAGGGCGTTGGCGGTGTCGAGCGACTGCTGAAGCGCTTCACGGGCCGCGGCGGCGGACTCGCCGTTGGCTGTGAAGCCGGTGTCGGAACCGCCGGAGCTGCCATCGGTCCGACCGTTCTCGTTCGAGTGTTCCTTCGCGGCCTGTTCCTGCTGGCGTTGCAGCGAGGCAGCCTGTGCGTTGAACGACGATGCGGAAGCGCTTAAGGTGGCTGCGGTCGAGGTCAGGCTTTCGGTCGAGTCGCCGGTGGAGCATACGGCTGGATCGCGGTTCGCGTCGTCGCTGTTGCCGGTGAGCTTGCTCAGCCGATCTCGCGACTGACGATAATCGGACAGCGCGTTCTGACATGCGGACAGTGCGTCGGCATGTTTGGTCTGCTGGTTGATGACGATCGGCGTAAGGATGATCGCTGCCACGATGATTGCTGCGATCACCGCGATCAGTACGTTCGCCGGACGATTCCACCGTGCCACGTGCGCCCGATCGGAACCGTATGCGGTCGCTCCGGCGGCCGGTTCCTGCGGTGCGGCGAAATCGTCAAACGTCGCATACGCGGGCGGCAGCTGTGCGGTCTCCCGCACGTCGCGCATCTTGTCGTCGTCCGATCGCCCAGCCATCGCAACTCCTCTCGTTGAGTCTCGCGCTACCACTCGCTATCGAGACCGCCGAATACTACCTACAATAGCCAACCGGACAACTGTTGGTCAGCAGATAAGCCGGCACGACGGCGAGTTATTCGCAAATTTGTTCGATTCGACACGCCGAGGGGCGCGGGGATTCCGAACGCTGACAGCGTGTGCATATCCGCGCCTTTTCGGTGCGACAAGGTTTAATGGAAAGCCAGATGAACCAGCGATGCGGCGGACGGCGATGCAGCCGTCTGGCGGGCGACGACACGACGGGAGTGCACGATGGCGTATATCGAATTCGACCATGTGGTCAAGGAGTATCCGGCCGGCACCTCGTCGATCCGTGCACTGGACGAGGCGAGTTTCACCGCGGACGAAGGCGAGTTGACCGTCATCCTCGGCCAGTCGGGCGCGGGCAAGACCACGGCGCTCAACATCCTCGGCGGCATGGACACGGCCACGGATGGCCGCGTGGTCGTCGGCGGGCGCGACATCACGGGCCTGCGCAAACGCGACCTCATCACGTACCGCCGCAACGACATCGGCTTCGTGTTCCAGTTCTACAATCTCGTGCCGAACCTGACCGCACTCGAGAACGTCGAGCTCGCCTCGCAGATCTGCCCCGATCATTTCGACCCGGCTGAAACGTTGCGCAAAGTCGGCTTGGCCGACCGGCTCAACAACTTTCCCGCACAGTTGAGCGGCGGCGAACAGCAGCGCGTGTCGATCGCTCGCGCGATAGCCAAGAAACCGAAACTGCTACTGTGCGACGAGCCGACCGGCGCTCTCGACTACGAGACCGGCAAGGAAGTGCTGCAACTGCTGCAGGACATCTGCGTGGCGGAAGGCATGACGGTCATGATCATCACGCACAATTCCGCGCTTGCGCCGATGGCCCACAAGGTGATTCGCTTCCGTTCGGGGCGTGTGACGAGCGAGGACGTGAATCCCGCGCCGACGCCGATTGCACAGATTGAGTGGTGATCGCGATGATCGGACGACGGAAACGATACGGGGAACGATTCGGCGGGGGATCGGCCGTTGATGCGGCTGCCGCCCAGATTGATGACGGAGCGGTTGAGCTGGAAAACGAGCTGGGCGATGTGTCCGATGCGGATTCGGCGTACGACCGCGCCGGCTCGACAGGGTACGCCGGTTTGCCTGGAGCCGGTGATTCGATCGGCGCTCGCGGGCGGGGCATGTCGGTTGCGTTCGCGAAGGACACGTTGCGCTGCTGGCTGCGCGGATGGCGGCGGTTCGTATCGATCGCCGTGATCTCGCTGCTCGGCGTGGCCGTGCTGACCGGCATCTACGCGGGTTGCCGGGACATGTTCCGCGCGACCGACCGGTTCTATGACGCGCAAGGTCTGCACGATATCCAGGTGATGTCGACGTTGGGGCTGACCGACGATGATGTGGCCGTGCTGCGTGGCATCGAAGGTGTGCGCGCCGTGCAACCGGAACGCAGCCAAAGCGGTACGGTTGCGATCGATGGCACCGACAAAACCGTGACGATCACCGAAATCGGCGTGAACGGACTCGACCAGCCGGCCGTGCAGGATGGACGGATGCCGGGCAAGGCCGGCGAGATCGCCGTGACGAAAAAGTTCCTGATGGACAGCGGGCTGACGGTCGGCGATACGTTGAAGGTGACGCCGTCCGAAACGACGACGGGCGGCGCGGGAAACGGCACTGACGATTCGGCTGGTACTGCTGATGCCGGCAGCGCGTCTGATGCTGATAGCGCATCTGCGGAAACCTCCGACTCCGCCGACACAGCTGTCGAATCCGGCGAACAATCCCCGCAATTCCCGACAGAGGTGACGATCGTCGGCGAAGTCCTCGATCCGAAAGACGTGAGCAATCCCGACGGTATCGGCAGCAAGGCGTTCCGCCAGACGCTCGCCTCCGACTACACGTTCTTCGCGTCAAGCGACGGCGTGACCGGCAACATCTACACCGCGATCAGCCTGACCGTGGATGGGGCCGCGGCGGAAGACTCGTTCGGCAATGCATACGACAATCTGGTGCGAGAGGTGGCGAAACGCATCACCGACACCGTGCAGACCGAGCGGCAGACGGCCCGCCGTCAGCAGCTGGTCGACGCCGCACAGACCAAGCTCGACAAGGCCAAGACGGACGCACAGCGGCAATTCGACGACGCGCAACAGACCATCGACAAGAACAGCGCCGATCTTATTTCCGCGCGCACCGAATACGAGACGAACCGGCGCAAGCTCGACGAGAACGAGTCCAAGCTCAAGGACGGCGAACAGCAGATCGCGGATGCGCGGGCGCGACTTTCCGCCGCCCGCCAGCAGATCGCATCAGGTCGTGCCCAGATCAACGCGTCCCGCGCGCAGCTCGATGCGGCGAAAGCGCAACTGTCCGACGCGCGTAAGCAGCTTGACGAGGCGCAAGCCCAACTCGATACCAAGCGTTCGCCGGTCGAACAGGGCATTACGGCCGCCAAGCAGGGCATCACGCAGGTCGATGGCACGATCGCGGCGATTGACAGTGTCAGTGCGGCTCTTGGCAAGCTGCCGGTCGAATCGGTCGAAGAATCTGAAACGGTTAAGGCGATTGATGGCATTGGCGTCGTCGCGGCCGAAACCGTGGCGAATGACAGCAGTTCCGCCCGCAGTGATGCCGAGGCCAAACAATGGGCGAACATCCGTGCGACGCTTGCAAAACTGGGCATCAGTGCACCCGCGCAGCCCACGAGCGAAGCCATCGCGAGCATCAATGCGCAGCTGGCCTCACAACGGCAGTCACTGGCCGCTCAGCGCTCGAAGCTCATCCAGCAGCGTGACCAACTCACGTCCACGTTGAACTCGTCCATCATCCCCGCGCAAACCCAACTCGACCAGCAAAGCGCGCAACTGAGCGTGAAGGAACGGGAAACCGCCGACGCCGAAACGCAGCTCGCCACCCAATCCGCCGAACTGGAAACCAACGCGGGCAAGCTCGACAGTCAAGCCAAGGAACTCGACCAGCAGGAGCAGCAGCTTAAGACCAGCAGCAAGCAGCTTGAGGACGGGCGCAAGCAGCTCAAGGAAGCCGAAACCAAGCTCGCGGACGGCGAGAAGAAGATCACCGAAGCGCAACGCACACTTGACCGGAAGCGCAAGGACGCGGACGCCGAATTCGCCAAACAGCAGCAGCGGGTCGACGATATCGCCGTCGCCCGGTGGTACGTGCAGACGCGTTCCGCGATCGGCGGATTCAGTGCGATCAAATCCGATCTGAGCTCGATCGAATCGATCGGCCGCGCGTTCCCGGTCGTGTTCCTGCTCGTCGCCGTGCTTATGAGCCTGACCGCGATGACGCGCATGGTCGAGGAGGAACGTGGGCTCATCGGCACCTACGTCGGTCTCGGCTACGGTCCGGTCGCGATCTCGATGCGGTATGTGATGTTCGCCGCGCTTGCGTGCCTGATCGGCGGCGGACTCGGCCTGATCGCCGGATTCATCGGGATTCCCGCGTTCCTGCTGATCGTGTTGCAGGGGCTGTACTCGGTGCCTGATGTGCGGTTCGAATACGACTGGCTGTACGGGTCGGCGGGCATTGCGCTGTTCGTGGTGGGTGTGGTCGCGGCCACGGCAGTTGCGTGTGCGGGCGAATTGCGCCAGACGCCGGCCGAACTGATGCGTCCGAAAGCGCCGCGGGCCGGTTCTCGTGTGCTGCTGGAACGGGTCACGCCGGTCTGGAAGCGCATGAGATTCCTCAACAAGGTCACCGTGCGCAACCTCGTGCGGTTCAAATCCCGGCTCGTCATGACGGTCGGCGGCGTGGCCGGATGCACCGCGCTCATCGTGTGCGGGCTGGCGATCAGCGATACCGTGGATGCGTTGCCGAACACGCAATACCGGGACGTGTACCGGTATGACCTCATGGTCGTGGCAGATCATGACGATGTGTCGACGGTGCTTGACCGGTTGCGCGGCGATGGCGCGGTCGACGACTCGTCCCAGTCGTTCGCGTTGGCGAGAGTCGAGAACGGTGAGATCACGACCGGTACGGACGAGACGGAAACCGTACAGATCGTCACCGTGCCGTACGGGTCCGCAATGGACCGCATCGCCGATCTGCGTTCCGCCTCGGACGGTTTGCCTATCCGCATGGAGATATTCGAGAACGGCCGGGCGAACGGCGTGATCGTCTCGCAGAGCGCAGCGAATGCGCTTGGCGTGCGGGCCGGGGACCTGATCACGCTCAAGAACGGCGAGGCGCAGCGCAAGCAGGTGCGCGTCGTGAATGTCAGCCGGTCGGTGATCGGCGCGGACGTGTACGTGCTGGCCGCCGACTACCAGCGGTTCTTCGGCGGAGACGATACAGGTATTGATGATTCGGTTGCGGATTCGCGGGATTCCGATGGTTCGAGCGATTCCGGCACCTCATCCGGTTCAACCACGGCCGGGAAAACGGATGGCGACAGCGGATCGGCCGTCGGCGGGGTCGGCACTGCCTCCACTGATCCTGAAGCGACCGTGGTCGATGGCGTGGAACTGAACACGGTGTTCGCACAGTATGACGGTTCTGACGGCGATCAGATCGCCTACGCGGAACGTCTCGGCAAGGATGCGGCCGTGCTGACCGTCTCGAGCACGGCTGACTTGCGACGCAGCTTCAGCTTCGACCTTATGGGGGCCGTGGTGGCGCTCATCGTGGCATTGGCCGGCGGACTGGCGCTCGTGGTGCTGTTCACGCTTGCGAACACGAACGTGTCCGAACGCGTGCGCGAAATGGCCACGCTCAAGGTGCTGGGCTTCTACGACCGCGAAGTGCACCGGTACGTGAACCGCGAGATGATGATCCTGACCGTGATCGGCGTGATCGTCGGTCTGCCGGTCGGGCGATGGGTCGGAGGCCTCCTTACGGCCGCGCTCGCCATGCCAGGCATGTACTTCGAGGTGAGCGTGCGCTGGCAAAGCTATGCGATCGCCGCCGCGGTCACGCTCGTCTTCGCCCTGTTCGTGCAGTTCCTCACCAACCCCGTCCTGGACCGCATCGACCCCGCCGTCTCCCTCAAAAGCGTGGAGTGATGCCTAGACGTGTAGCTGATTCGTGTCGTTGTCTTCCTCTTGCGGGGGTGACCGCAACGTCAATAACCAACTGACAATGGGAATGTTGTCCTCTTCTCTCGCAGGGAGACCGGACATGCCAGTTGACCAAACATAGGTGCATGTCATTTCGACCGAGCGCAGCGAGCGGAGAAATCTGTTCCTTCGCCGTTGGCCTGAAAGATGTCTCCGCTTCGGCTTCGCCTCCGGTCGACATAACAGTTCACTACCCGAAAGTTCAACGAATTGAACTTTTGGGGGAAATGCGCACGATATTGTCACGTTGGATCGTTGAACTAACCCTGTTTTCGTAACATGCGCAATGCTACAGTTTGAACCTGTTATTGAAAGAGCAGGTAGAACATGAGCAACTCCCAGAGCGACCAGCCGAACGGTTCATCATCCGACGGCAACGGCACCCTCACATCGGTCGAGAATCTCGACAAAGACAATCAGATGGCGCGCGGTCTGAACAACCGCCACGTCCAGTTCATCGCCATCGGCGGCACGATCGGCACCGGTCTGTTCCTCGGCTCCGGCAAGTCCATCGCACTGACCGGACCGAGCATCATCTTCGTATACATCGCGGTCGGCGTCATCATGTTCCTGCTCATGCGGGCTATCGGCGAACTCATGTACCGCGACCCCAGCCAGCACACGTTCATTAACTTCATTAGGCGCTACCTCGGCAACGGCTGGGGCAAGTTCGCCGGCTGGTCGTACTGGATCGTGCTCGTGCTCATCGGCATGAGTGAGATCACGGCCGTCTCCACCTATTTCATCACGTTCTTCGACACGTTCGGCATCAACCTGATCCATTGGAAATGGCTGATCGAACTGTGCTTTCTCGCCGCGCTCGTCACGATCAACCTGATCGCCGTCAAGGCGTTCGGCGAGGCGGAGTTCTGGTTCTCGATGATCAAGATCACGCTGATCTGCGCGATGATCGCCACCGCCGTGGTCATGGTCGTGATCGGCTACCATTACGACGCCGTGCAGATCACCGGACAGGACTCCGTTTCGCCCGGTGGCCACGCAGGTCTTGACAACATCACGAACAACTTCTCGATCGCGCCGAACGGCTGGCTCGCCTTCCTCATGAGCTTCCAGATGGTGTTCTACGCGTACGAGATGATCGAATTCGTGGGCGTCACCGTCTCCGAGACGCAGAACCCGCGCAAGGTGTTGCCGAAGGCCGTCAACGAGATCATCGTGCGAGTGCTCATCTTCTATGTGGGCGCGCTGCTCGCGATCATGGCGATCGTGCCGTGGACCACGTTCAAGCCGAACGCGGACGGTTCGTTCGCCTCGCCGTTCATCATGGTGTTCCAGTACGCGGGCCTCAAGTGGGCGGCCGCGCTCGTGTTCTTCGTGGTGATCACCGCCGCGTCCTCCGCGTTGAACTCGCTGCTGTACTCGGCCGGACGCCACCTGTACCAGCTCGCGATCGAATCCGAGTCGCCGACGTTCCAGAAGATCGGCAAGGTGTCGAACCGCCAGGTGCCGGCGCGCGCGATTCTCGTGTCCGCGGCGCTGATCCTGCTCTCGCCGGTCATCAACGCGATTCCGGGCGTCTCCGGCGCGTTCGTGCTGTTCGCGTCCGCGTCCTCTGCGGTCATTATCTTCATCTACGTGCTCACGATGATCGCGCACCGCCGCTATCGCCGTTCGGCCGACTTCATCCCGGACGGGTTCGTGATGCCGGCGTGGAAGTTCACGAACACGCTCGCGATCGCGTTCTTCGTGTTCGTGTACGCGACGCTGTTCCTGGCGGACGATACGCGCGGTTCCGCGATTGCGGGCCTCGTGTGGCTGGCCGTGTTCGGCGGGTATTGTCTGCTGCACGAGCGGTTCCAGTCGCGCGACCTCAAGGATGCGTTGGGGCGGTAGCGTGTGATCCCTGTCCGCTGGCGGAACCTGTTCGGGTGGATCTGGGAGGTTCCTGGCAGGGGCAGGGAAGCGCCGGCCTGTTTTGGGATGGTTGAAGGTTTTTCGGCTCGGTGCCCGGTTGATGTGTGAGGGGTATCTCGCAGTTGTAGGGCCACGGTCGGCTGCCCGGCCAGTATGGCGGAATTCCTTGTGTTGGAATTCCGCCATTGTTATGGGATCTGGCGAGTGCCGAATGCGCCGAGTCTCGGGACAGGACCCTACAACTGCAAGAAATGCCCCATTGCGGAACCGATATGAGTGTTCCATGCGGGCCGGGGGCTAACTCGCCCTTGCTTTGTTCGTGCTCTGTTTGTGTGGTGGCGTTTTCTGCGCCGCCACACTGCTTATGCCGCCGTCGAAGCGCTGGGGGAGAGGTAGTCGGCGGCGTTGGTCGGGCTGGACGGGACGGCGTGGCCTTCGGTCACGGTGCCAAGGCCGGCAAGGTACGCCTCGCGACCGGCTTCGATCGCGTGCTTGAACGCGCGCGCCATCACCGGGATGTTGCCCGCGGAGGCGATCGCCGTGTACGCCATCACCGCGTCCGCGCCCATCTCCATCGCCTCGGCGGCCTGGCTCGGCCGGCCGATGCCCGCGTCGATGATGACCGGCACGTGCGCGTTCGCGATGATCACCTCGATGAAGTCGCGCATGCGCAGCCCCTTGTTCGAGCCGATCAGCGAGCCGAGCGGCATCACGCACGCCGCACCCGCATCCTCGAGCTGCCGCGCCGCGATCGGGTCCGGGAACATGTACGGCATCACCACGAAACCCTCCTTCGCAAGCATTTCGGTCGCGCGAATCGTCTCCGCGTTGTCCGGCAGCAGGTACTTCGTCTCATGCTCGATCTCGACCTTCACGAAATCGGTATGGCACACCTCGCGGGCGAGCCGCGCGATGCGCACCGCCTCTTCCGCATTGCGCGCGCCCGACGTGTTCGGCAGCATCGTGATGCCCTTCGGAATGTAGTCGAGCAGATTGTTTTCGGTGGTGCGGCAGCGGCGCAACGCCATCGTGACGATCTGCGTGCCGGCGTTCTCGATCGTGGCCTTGATGAGGTTCAGATCGTAACGGCCCGAACCGAGGATGAATCGGCTCGTGAACTTGTGCCCGCCAAGGATGAGCGGATCGGCGTCGCCCGTGGCGATCGCGTCGTAGGCGTGCGCGTCCGGCTCGGGCAGCAGCGCGGTGTTCGTGGCGGTGCCGACGAGTTCGTCGAGGGTCGGTTCGGTGGATGATGCGGTGGTCATGATTACTCCTTCGTAGTGATGGACGATTGGTGTATTGGCTGAGTAGTGCTTCCGGGCTTGGCGAGTGTGTCACCCCCTCAGTCAGCTTCGCTGACAGCTCCCCCTTCAGGGGGAGCAGGGGAAGAAGGACGATCGTGTTAAGACCGATGAGTTACTAGTGCTTTGTCGGACGTAATGTGATGGGTTTGACGCTCCCCTCAGTTGGTTCTGCCGGCAGCGTTCTGCAATTATGGATAGTTTTCGGCTGGCCGTGTTGTTGGCTCGCTGTCGCTCGTTCCTCGCCTACAGACGCCTCCGGCGTTTGCTATTACGGTCCTGCCTGGCCGAGGGAGCCGAGAGTAAGAGTGCGTGCATTAAGCTCGACGAAGTTCCAGGAAGATTCTCGACTCGGCGTCGTCTCGTGAGATGACGCGATATGCCGCGGCGCGGGCCGCGATATCGGCCGGTTCGGACCGTCAGCCGCCTTGGACGAACGTGACGATCTCCAAGGTGTCGGTGCCCTTGAGCATCGTTTCCGCGCGTTTCGCCCGCGGCACGATCTCGCCGTTGAGTTCAACGGCCACGCGGGCCGGTTTGAATCCCTTGCGCTCGATGAACTCGGCGACGCTGATCGGCTCGTCGAGCTGCTCCTCCTGACCGTTGACGATCATCGGTTCCCCTTCCCCGGCCGCGCCGGATTCGAAAAAAGGGTCGCTGAAGCAGCCGTACCCTGTGAGGTGGTGCGCCCCTTCATGACCCTTGTCGTAAGTATCACTGATTGTTCTTGAATTATTCTTGAGTTGTGGCGCAAACGACCCGCACAACGACGAGGCGCGACGGTGACGAGTCCGCGCGCGCAGACGATGGACGGATACGAAACCCCACACAGGCTGAAATGGATGATCGCGAACCGCCGCGCATCGATTGCGACGGCGAAACAACCCGTTTCCTTACGGCGGCATGACCCGCATCAAGTTGACGGTCGAAGTTCGCGACTTCCTCTCAGCCCAGCCGGGCTCCCGTTCGGTTGCACGACCATCATAAGCCCCGGGGTGTGACATGGGTGTTGTGTTGCATTGCCGGGATTTCGCAAACCTTGAGGCAGATTCTCGCTGTTGCAGAGGTCTTCTCGCAAACTCTGAGGCAGCTTCTGTCGGATGCCAGGGCGATATCGATAAGAACGGGGGTGTGGGGGCCTGTTGTTTGGAAGGGATGACGCCTCAAGGTTTGGAGAACGACCGTTGCGATGGCCGAGATCTGCCTCAAGGTTTGGAGAAAGATCGCGGAGATATGCGAAAAAGAGGTACTGCCCCGCCCTTGAATGGGAGAGTGCGGCGGCGTTTTGCCTCGCTGTCCGGAGATGGTCTGTTCCCGATGGTCTGACAGGGGCGTGCCGTAGGCGACCGCAGTGTTTCAGCCGGACCAGACTCGGGAGCGACCTGTCCGCGTCAGGGCCTCGCATGATGATGGGCAGTATGACGACGTTGCACCATGACACTGATTTTGCGAACACGGTCGATTTCGCGGGGCGCCGCATCCCTCGGCTCGGCATGGGCACGATGGCGCTCACGATCGAAGGACGGCCGGACCGTGAGATGGCGATCGGCACGATCCACGCCGCGCTCGACGCCGGCGTGCGTTACCTCGACACTGCGTGGTCGTACTATCTGCCGACTGCTCCGGGATCGGACGGAACCGGCATTCCCGGCGACTTCGGGTACGGCGAGATGCTGGTGCGCGACGCGCTCGCCGGCTGGGACGGTCCGCGCGGCGAGGTGCTGGTGGCGACGAAAACCGGCTACCGCCGCACGATCGATGCGAGCATGGCGGAAGGGGAGCCTGAGGCGCAGGATGATCGCCAGCGATTGCAGGCGGCCGGCAGCCGGTATGGTTGGATGGCCGATTCGCGGCCCGAAACGATGATCCGCGACGCGAAGGAGTCCGCGCGTCACCTCGGCGTGGACGCGCTCGACCTGTTGTATTCGCACGGCCCCGATCCGGCGGTGCCGTACGAGGACCAGATCGGCGCGCTCAAAACGCTGCTTGACGAAGGCGTGATCCGATACGCCGGCATCTCCCGCGTGGACAACGCGCAGATCGACACGGCCCGTGCGATGCTGGGCGACAGGCTGATCGCCGTGCAGAACCAGTTTTCGCCGTCGCACCCCGACCCGGAACATACGATGGAGCATTGTGCCGAGCTGGGACTCGATTTCGTGTGCTGGTCGCCGCTCGGTGGATTCCTCGACCCGTTCGACCGGCACGCATACGACCCGTTCCGCGCGGTTGCGGCGGCGCGTGGCGTTTCGTACCAGCGGGTGGTGCTGGCGTGGGAGCTGACCCGGTATGATCGGCTGTTCACGATTCCGAGCGCCCGCAATCCGCGTGAGATCAACGATTCGTTCGCTGCGATCGATCTGCGACTGACACCGGATGAGCTGGCGGTTTTACCGGCATAACAAAAGGCGTCCGTATCGGTGCGTGTCGGTGAACGGCGCGTGATTGCGGACGCCTGGAAAAGAGAACGGCCGCGTTGTAGCCGCGCGTCAATGAGTGCGCGTGATTACAACGGCGGCCGTCAAATATTCCGAAAAATCAGTGGCAGGCCGGACGCGGGCGATTGCCGGCGTATTGGATGACGCCGTGCACCAGCGCTGCGGTAAAGTGCGCCGCGCACATGCCTGAATCTACTGCCTCGTGACTGCAGCCGACAATGCTGCAAACGTTGCGTTCCATCGTATATTCCCCTTCCTCGGGCCCCCCAGTGGCTTTCTTCTTCGCCGTCTTCTGTGTCGGTGATTCCACGATACATTCAGATGGTCATAATGTGAACGATAACCCTTCATTTTTGTGACGTGGATCACTATTTGACGGCGTGTTGTAGCGCGAAAATAGCTGGAAATCATGGTCTTGCATGTTTTATGCGTTATGGCGTTCGGGTGGTTGTTGGCGTGTCGCGTATGGTGTGCAGCTTATGCGCTCTGGAGTGCGCCGCGCGCGATTGGAATGGGCGACGACGCCGACGGTGGCGTTGATGGTCGCCGAATATATTACAGTGTGTAATTGTTTATAGTGAGAGATAATATATGCAATGTTGTGCTCAGTGCGAGTGCATATGTGCATATCCATGTGGAAAGGTGTGGCTAATGGGATTCGAGCAGGAAGCGGTCGATGAGCTGTGGCGCACCGCATGGTGCCATCGTTCGGACATGCAGCGCGAATTGACGCGCGGCACGCAAGGGGAGGTGTTCGCGATTCGGCAGCTCGCACATCATGGCACGATGACGCCGTCGCAGCTGGCCGTTGAGCTCAACGCGACGTCCGGCCGCATTTCGACATTGCTGTCCGCAATGGAGAAAAAAGGATTGATCACGCGCGAAACCGATACCGATGATCGCCGCGTAGTGCTCGTGAACCTGACTGATGCCGGGCGCGAGCGCGGGCGGAAGGACATGGAGGAGATGCGCGATGCGGTCTGCTGGATTTTCTCCCAGATGGGGGAACGGCGTACGCGCGAGTTTGTCGATCTGACGCGCGAGTTCGTGACGTACATGTCGATCTGCAAGCCTGGCCAGCCGCGTCCGACCGCGGAGGAAGTGCGCAAGGCGTTCGAACATCAGGAGTAAGGATTCGTCGTTTGCCTCGGCGTTGTCATTTCGAGCGAGGCGAAGCCGAGTCGAGAAATCTCGGGGGTGGGTCTGTAAAGATTTCTCCACTCGCTGCGCTCGGTCGAAATGACCAGTGGGTGGTGCGCTCGGCCGGAATGCAGGTGCGTTTCGCCTGCCCGGATTGACGCAAGTGCCTGATTTTCAGGAAACACGCAGGATTGCGTGTAATATCTTACACTGTAAGTAATTTAATACTGGAAACTAATTAACCGATATGTATCTTCAGGAACCAACAACGCATAGGAGGAATCGATGCTTCGCATCATGAAATACCTCTCCAAAGCGGAGATAGGCCAGATGCTCATCGCGCTGGTCGCCATCGTCGGTCAGATCTGGTTCGACCTCGAACTGCCCGACTACATGTCCGACATCACCACGCTCGTCGAGACGCCGGGCAGCGAGATGCGCGACATCTGGGTCGCCGGCGGCAAGATGCTGCTCGTCTCGCTTGGCTCGGTCGCATGCGCGATCGTGACCGGCTTCATCGCGGCCCGAGTCGCTGCAAGTTTCGGCCAACGTTTGCGCTCGCTCGAGTTCGCGAAGGTCGAATCGTTCGGTCCGGCCGAGATGGACCGCTTCTCGACTGCAAGCCTTATCACCCGCTCGACCAACGACATCACGCAGATTCAGATGTTCATCACGATGGGCTTGCAGCTCATTGTCAAGTCGCCGATCATGGCCGTCTGGGCCATCATGAAGATCGCCGGCGACGGCTTCGAGTGGACGCTCGCCACGGCCATCGCCACGGTGATCCTGCTCGTCGCGATCGTGATCCTCATGGCGCTCGTCATGCCGAAGTTCAAGGCGATGCAGCAGCTCACCGACAACATCAACCTTGTTTCACGTGAAAACCTCACCGGTCTGCGCGTCGTGCGCGCCTACAACGCCGAGGACTACCAGGAAGCCAAATTCACCAAGGCCAACAAGGATCTCACCGACACCCAGCTGTTCACGAACCGCGCGATGGCCGTGATGATGCCGCTCATGAACACCGTGATGAACGGTCTCATGCTCGCCGTCTACTGGATCGGCGCATACCTGATCGACGCGGCCGCGCTGACCGACAAACTCACCGTGTTCTCGAACATGGTCGTCTTCTCCAGCTACTCGGTGCAGGTCATCATGAGCTTCCTCATGATGAGCATGGTGTTCGTGCTCTGGCCGCGCGCCGACGTGTCCGCGCAGCGCGTGCTCGAAGTGATCGACACCGAACCGCTCGTCAAGAACGGCGGCGACAAGGCGCCCGACGTGGCGCGCATCGGCGGCGACCAGACCGGCACCGTCGAATTCCGCGACGTGAGCTTCACGTATCCCGACTCGCGTGAGCCGATCCTCGAACACGTTTCGTTCACGGCCGAGCGTGGCCAGACCGTCGCGTTCATCGGCTCGACCGGTTCCGGCAAGACGTCGCTGATCAATCTGGTGCCGCGCTTCTACGACGTCTCCGCCGGGCAGGTGCTCGTCGACGGCGTGGATGTGCGCGACTACGACCTGACGGCGCTGCGCGACAAGATCGGCTACGTGCCGCAGAAGTCGGTGCTGTTCAAGGGGACGGTCGCCAGCAACATCAGCTACGGCGACGATGTGCACGCTGAGATGTCCAGTGTGGCTGGCGGACGTGCGGTCGGCGACGGTACGGCCGGCATGACTGCGAACGATGGCACGTCGGACAACGGCCGCAGCGAACGTGTGCAGGAAGCGGCCGACGTCGCACAGGCAACCGAGTTCGTCAGCCGCATGGACGGCGGATTCGACGCGGCCATCGCGCAGGGCGGCTCGAACGTGTCTGGCGGCCAGAAGCAGAGACTGTCGATCGCGCGAGCCGTCTACCGTGATCCGGAAATCCTGATCTTCGACGACTCGTTCAGTGCGCTCGACTTCAAAACCGACCGTGAGGTACGCGACGCGCTCGCGGAGCACGCCAAGGACGCGACCAAGTTGATCGTCGCGCAGCGCATCGGCACGATCATGAACGCCGACCGCATCGTCGTGCTCGACGACGGCAAGGTCGTCGGCCAGGGCACGCATCGCGAGCTGCTCGAGACCTGCGACATCTACCGCCAGATCGCCGAATCCCAGCTCAGCAAGACGGAATTGACCGCGTGATCCACTATCTCGCCCCCCTCGGCTGAGGGCCGAGTCGTGAAGCAAACGCCGGCGGCGTTTGTAGACGAGGTGCGAGCGACAGCGAGCCAGCAGAGCGTGGCCGCAGGCCATCCGCAGTTGCAGGACGCTGTCAGCAAAGCTGACTGGGGGAACGTCAGAAGGTTGTGCGTATGGCGCCTATCTCTCCCTCCGTCACGCTTCGCGCGCCACCTCCCTCATCAGAGGGAGGCGAGGATGCTTTTTGAAAGGACTTATATCATGCCAGGACCAACGAATCGTCCAATGGGACGCGGGCCGCACGGCCCGGCGGGCAACGGACCCGCAGAAAAACCGCAGGATTTCGGCAAAGTCATGGGCAAACTCGTCCACTACTGCCGCCGATACATCCCCGTCATCATCATCGCGCTCATCCTCGGCGCGGCCGGCACGATCTTCCAGATCATCGGACCGGACAAACTCAAGGACATGACCAACGAAATCACCAAAGGTCTGCCCGCACTCGTCCACGGCAAACCGGTCGTCGGATCGATCGACTTCGCCGCCGTCAGCCGCATCGGCTGGCTGCTCGTCGCACTGTACGTCGGCTACGCGATCCTCAGCTACCTGCAAAGCTGGCTGATGGCGAACGTCACGCAGCGCACCGCCCAGCAGCTGCGCGAATCGATCAGCGTCAAAATCAACAAACTTCCGCTCAGCTACTTCGACAAAGTCAGCTACGGCGACGTGCTCAGCCGCATCACCAACGACGTCGACGCGATCGGCCAGACCCTCGGCCAGTCGCTCGGCTCGCTCATCACGTCGGTCACGCTGTTCGTCGGCGCGCTCGTCATGATGTTCTGGAACAACTGGATCATGGCCCTGTGCGCGATCGGCTCGAGCCTGCTCGGACTCGTGCTCATGGGCGCGATCATGAAAGCCTCGCAGCAGTACTTCGTGCGCCAGCAGGTCGCGCTCGGCGACGTCAACGGCCACGTCGAGGAGATGTACGCCGGCCATCTGATTGTCAAGGCGTACAACGGCGAGGCCGACTCGATTCGCCGTTTCGAGCAGTACAACGCCGACCTGTACGATTCCGGCTGGAAGTCGCAGTTCCTGTCCGGCCTGATGATGCCGCTCATGCAGTTCGTCGGCAACTTCGGATACGTGGTCGTGTGCGTCGTCGGCGCGGCGCTCGCGATGGACGGGCAGATCGAATTCGGCGTGATCGTGGCGTTCATGATGTACATCCGCCTGTTCACGCAGCCGCTCAGCCAGTTCGCGCAGGCGTTCCAGAACCTGCAGCGATGCGCGGCCGCATCCGAGCGCGTGTTCGGCTTCCTCGAGGAGCCGGAGATGGCCGACGAATCCGACAAGCCGGCGCTGCTCGGCGTGCGTCCGGACGGTACGGGCAAGCCGGTGCGCGGCGACGTCACGTTCGACCACGTGCGGTTCGAATACGAGCCGGGCAAGCCGATCATCAACGACTTCTCCGCGAACGTTTCAGCCGGTCAGAAAGTCGCGATCGTCGGACCGACCGGCGCGGGCAAAACCACGATGGTCAACCTGCTCATGCGCTTCTACGAGATCGCCGGCGGGCGCATCACCATCGACGGCGTGGACACGAAGAGCGTGCCGCGCTGGAACGTGCACGACCAGTTCTCGATGGTGCTGCAGGACACGTGGGTGTTCCGCGGAACCGTGCGCGAGAACATCGCGTACTCGAAGCCCGGCGTGACCGACGAGCAGATCGTTGCGGCCTGCCGCGCGGTTGGACTGGACCACTATATTCAGTCGCTGCCGGATGGTTACGATACGGTGCTCGACGAGAACTCGTCGCTGTCGGCCGGCCAGAAGCAGCTGCTCACCATCGCCCGCGCGATGGTACAGGACGCGCCGATTCTGATCCTCGACGAGGCGACCTCGTCGGTTGATACGCGCACCGAAGAGCTGATCCAGAAGGCGATGGACGCGCTTACCGTCGGCCGCACGTCGTTTGTGATCGCGCATCGACTCTCCACGATTCGCGATGCGGACATGATTTTGGTCATGAACCACGGCGACGTAATCGAGCGCGGCACCCACGACGAGCTGCTTGCGGCGGGAGGGTTCTACGCCGACCTCTACAACAGCCAATTCACGCTCGTTGGATAACGGAGTGTCCGCAGCACCGTGCGAGGCTTGAAGTATCACATACGTCTGCACCTCGCCCGGCACTGCGGACACACGCGTTATCCAACGAGCTACGCTCACTGATTGATGGAGCGTCCTCGGCACCTCGCAGGACTTGACGTACCGTCGTACGCCGGCGTCCTGCGAGGCACCGAGGCCGCACGCGTCAACTGGTTCGCTACGCTTGTTGGATAACGGAGTGTCCGCTGCGTTACGGAAGGCTCGACGTACCTTCGTACGCCTTCGCATTCCGCGCCTTGCGGACACACGCGTTATCCAACGAGCTACGCTCGCTGATTGATGGAGCGCTCCGCGGCATGCTTGGCGGAACGGAATCACCGTGCTGTGGGCACGACGATGTTGTGTTGTTGGCGGCTTACGCCGCGGTATCCCACCCGGCGGCTGCGCCGCCACCCTCCCCTGATAGGGGAGGGAAAGAGGCAGGGAGGTGTTGCGGTCTGGCGGCCCCTCCCTGAGGGGAGAGGGGACCGTGACTTGGTCTCTCGAGGCGATCGCGAGTCCCTCCCCTTTGAGGGGAGGGTGGCGCGTAGCGCCGGGTTGGGGTACTGCGGCGTGTCGGCGCCGCCAACAACACAGCATCGCGCGAAGCGTGATTCCGAATCGTGGGGGTGGGCGATTCCGTTTGCGGGTGCGACGTCGCGTGTAGCACGGTTTCGAAATCGTAGGGTGACAGCGTGATTCCGAATCGTGATGCGGTGCGATTCTGCTTGCGGGTGCGGCACATCGCGCGAAGCGTGATTCCGAATCACAGGAGTGGTGCACGGGTGCAGCATCGCGGTGATTCCGAATCGCGGGACGGCACGATTCGGCTCGCGAGCACGGCATCGTGCGTGGAGCGTGATTCGGCCGCCGCTCCGCGTTACATGGCGGCCGTATCGGGGCTGTATCGTGGGCGCATCTGCCGGATCGGCAACGGTGATCCGTCGCCGCGCCGGTCGACAGACCTACGATACGGAGGTGCCGATGAGCGAGACGATGCGCGACATGCTGTTCCTGATCGTGCTGTTCCTTGCGAACGTGATCCAGGCGATCACCGGATTCGCCGGCACCGTGCTCGCCATGCCGTTTTCGATGCTGCTGCTCGGCACCGACGCCGCCAAAGTCGTGCTCAACCTCACCACGCTGCTGGCCTGCCTGTGGCTCGGCATCCAGCACCGCGCGCACATCCGCTGGCGCATTCTCGGCGAAATGGTCGGACTCATGGCCGTCGGCATGGTCGCCGGCATCGCCCTGTACGCCGCGCTTCCGCTCGCCCCCTTGCGCAAGGCATACGGCCTGTTCATCATCGCGATCGCCCTGAAAAACCTCCTGCGTCCAAGCCGCACCGATCCGCCGCGCTGGCTGCTGATCGTCATCGCGCTCGCGGCCGGCGTCATCCACGGCATGTTCATCTCCGGCGGCGCACTGCTGGTGATCTACGCGGCCGCCACGCTCAAGGACAAGAACGAATTCCGCGCGACGATGGCGTGCGTGTGGGTCGCGCTCAACTCGGTCATGGCCGTCGAACAGGGCGCGTCCGGCGTGATGACGCAGCATACGCTCGTTCTCAGCGCGGTTGCGATACCACCGCTGATCGTTGCGATCATGATCGGGAACCGTTTGCAGCGGCATGTCAGCCAGCACGCGTTCCTGACGCTCACGTATATACTGCTGGTGATTTCCGGCGCGTCGATCGTGCTGTGAACGAGGAGGATGTCCGATGACGGTTCGGTTGAAGGAACTGGTGGAGCAGGCCGACGACAAGAGCATGATGCTTGTGGCCGGGCGCAACGGGCTCGAACGGCCGGTGCGTTGGGTGCATATGGTCGAGAACGAGGAGATCGCGGGCTTCCTCGAAGGTCAAGAGGTCACGTTCACGACCGGCATCGGCTTGGAGACGCAGGAGGATCTGACCGGACTGCTGAAAAGCGCGTATGATTCCGGTGCGTCGGCCGCGGTGGTGAACATCGGTCCGTTCATCCACCAGATCAGTCCGGATGCGATCCGGTTCTGCGACGAGCATGACTTTCCGCTGTTCAAAGTGCCGTGGAGCGTGCACATGGCGCAGATCATGCACAGTTTCAGCCTCGCGATCACCATGAGCGAGAAGCACAGCGTGGAACTGGCCGCCGCGCTCGAAAACGCGATCTTCCATCCCGACCGCGAGGAAATGTATCTCGAATACCTCGAACAGTCCGGTTTCGGCAAGGACTGGAACTACTGCGTGACCGTGTTCAGCGCATGCGCCGAGCCTGATGGGGGAACGGCCGTCGGGCGGGACGGCAGCCAGTCCGGCGGGCAGCGGGACGGCGTGTCCGGACCGTCCGGCGAATCGACCGGCAGACGGCATGACGTCGACCGCATCGCGCAGTACTCGCGCGAGATCGAATCGCTGGTCACCCGCAACCAGTGGCGTGTGGCCGTCGTGAATATCGAGGATCGGCTGGTGCTGGTCTTCGCCCGATACACGGCCGAACAGGTCGAGATGATGGTGCGCGAGATGATCGCGGGCATCCGCCGTCACGGGGCGACGTTGGACCGCACGTACATCGGCGTCGGCAAGGTGACGAAATCCGCGCGATGTATCGGCAAAAGTTATCATCAGGCCCTCAAACTCGAACGTTTGCAACACTTGCGCAACCATGCCGGCGAGGTCGCGCTGTACGACAATTCCGGCGTCGACAAACTGCTGCTTGCCATCGCCGACCGCGACATCCTCGACGACTACTATCGCGACAGCATCGGCCCGCTCGTCGAATACGACCGCGTCAACGGCACCGAACTGACCGCGACGCTGCGCACGTACTTCCAGTTCTCCGGATCGGTCAAGGAGACGGCGGAACGGCTGTTCGTGCACCGCAACACGGTGAGTTACCAGCTCAACAAGATCGAGGACATCCTCGGCGTGAACCTGTCCGATTTCCGCACGCGCGAGTTCCTGTCGGTCGGATTGCAGGTGCGCGAGATCCTCGACTGCTGATATGGCCGTCGCTGACCGACACTGGCCGACGCTGACCGTCGATTGTGCTGGAGCACAATCAGGTTTAGGTTGCGCGATATAGATCGACAGCTCATTCGCTCGTAGACTGCAAAGCAATCACGGAATCCACAAGGATTTCGGACAGTCGCCGAACGGATGACCGTCGCGACAATCACCGTGTAACCTCACGGCGATATGTTTCGATTGTGTATCGTGCACATACAATGCACGTTTCCGTCTCATCCATCCGGCATCACCAACCGGCCGCGAACGCACCGAACGTACCCGCACGAGCCACGGCCGCAACCGAAAGGATGAGACGATGAGCGAATCACTGGCGACCAAGGAACTGACCGGCGACGAAGTGGCCGAACTGCACCGCGAATACGTGATGCAGTCGTGGCACAAGCAGGGCGAGCCGGTCATGCCGGTCAAGTCCGCCAAGGGCATCTACGTGTACGACTACGACGGCAACAAGTACGCCGACATGTCGTCGCTGCTCGTGTGCTCCAACCTCGGCCACGAACTGCCCGAAATCGTGGACGCGATCAAGGAACAGGCCGACAAGATGTGCTTCATGGCCCCCGCCTACGCGTCCGAACCGAAGTCGAAGCTCGCCAAGATGATCGTCGACCTCGCCGGCGCGGACTTCTACCAGCGCGTGTTCTTCACCAACGGCGGCGCCGACTCCAACGAAAACGCGATCAAGATGGCCCGCATGGTGACCGGCCGCGAGAAGATCTTCAGCTGCTACCGCTCCTACCACGGCTCCACCCTCGGCGCCTCGTTCGCGTCCGGCGACTGGCGTCGCTTCGCATCCGAGGCGGGCGGCGCGGCCCCGAGCTTCGTGCACTTCATGAACCCGAACATGTACGAGGACGGCTTCGAACGCGGCAAGGACGACGCCAAGGTCACCGCGCTGTACTTGAAGCGCCTCGAGGACCAGCTCATCTACGAGAACCCGGACAACGTGGCCGCGATCCTCATGGAGTCGATCGTCGGCGCGAACGGCGTGATCCTGCCGCCGGACGGCTACATGGAAGGCGTGCGCGCGCTGTGCGACAAGTACGGCATCCTCATGATCTGCGACGAGGTCATGGCCGGCTGGTGCCGCACCGGCAAGATGTTCGCGTGGCAGAACTTCGACATCAAGCCCGACATCTTCACGTTCGCGAAGGGCGTCACCTGCGGTTACGTGCCGCTCGGCGGCGTGGTCGTCTCGAAGAAGGTCTCCGACTACTTCACCGATCACGTGCTGCAGTGCGGCCTGACCTACTCCGGCCACACGCTGGCCTGTGCCGCGGGCGTCGCCGCCGTGAACTACTACGTCGAGCACGACATCGCCGGGCATGTGATGGAGATGGAAGGCATTTTGAAGCCGTTCCTTGAGGAGATGGAGGCCAAGCACAAGTGCGTGGGCGAGTCCCGCTGCATCGGCCTGTTCGCCGCGATGACGATCGTCAAGAACAAGGAGACGCGTGAGCTGATGAGCCCGTACCACACCGCGAACCCGGTGATGGGCAAGATCATGGGAGCGTTGAAGGACAAGGGATTCCTCACGTTCGGGCGTGAGACGAACGTGAACATCTGCCCGCCGCTGACGATCACCGCCGAGGAGCTGAAGGCCGAACTGCCGAAGGTCGACGAGGTGCTCACCTGGGTGGACGAGAACTTCTGCGACTGAACGACGACGGCCTTGGTGTCGCCTGTGCACCTGCGCCCCTGACAGGGGGAGCTGGCTGCGAAGCAGACTGAGGGGGTCAATGCCGCTACGTTCGAACCCCTCAGTCAGCCAAGGCTGACAGCTCCCCCTGATAGGGGGCGCAGAGGATGGAAGAAAGGAAACACATCATGCTGTGGGATTATGAGCAGCCGGTCGCGATCCGGTTCGGCAACGGCCGCGTGCGCGAAATCAAGGATGTCGCCGCAGACCTGGGCCTGACCGAAGGCGGCCTGCTCGTCACCTCCGACCACTTCGTGCACGACGGCACGGCCGCCCGGCTCGTCAACGAATCCGACGGTGCGCTCGCCGAAGTCTTCTCCGCATTCTCCCCGAATCCGGACGTGACTGAAGTCGATGCGGCCGCCGCGATCATCCGCGAGAAGCACCTCAAGTTCGTCGTCGCGATGGGAGGCGGCAGTGCGATGGACCTCGCGAAAGCCGCGGCCAGCATCGCGTTGACGAACGATTCGATCGCCGACTATCACGGCACCGGCAAGGCCATGCCACTTGACCATCTGCCGCTGATCGCCGTGCCGACCACCGCCGGCACCGGCAGCGAAGTCACCTGCGTCTCCGTGCTCACCAACCGCGCGCTCGGCAAGAAGGCACCGATCGTCTCCGACGGATTCTTCCCGTCCGTCGCGATCATCGACCCCGAACTGACGTACTCGGTGCCGCCGCACGTCACCGCATCCTGCGGCATGGACGTGCTCAGCCAGGCGATCGAAGGTTACTGGAGTAAGGGGCACCAGCCGATCTGCGACGCGTGCGCGATCCACGCCGCGCCGCTCGTCTTCAAGTACCTACCGATCGCCGTGACCGATCCGACCAACGCCGAAGCGCGGCAGAAGATGTGCGAGGCGTCGGTGATCGCGGGACTTGCGTTCACGCTGCCGAAGACCACGTCATCGCACGCCTGCTCGTTCCCGCTGACCAACATCCACGGGATTGCGCACGGCGAGGCTTGCGGATTGACGCTGGACTGGTTCGCGCGAGTGAACAAGGACGCGCAGCACGGTCGCGTGCAGAAGTTCGCGCGGGCGATCGGATTCGCCGACGTCGACGCGATGGCCGACGCGATCCACGATCTGAAAGTCAAGGTCGGGTTGCGTACGGGACTCAAGGACCTGCGGCTGACCGCATCGCAGATCGACGATCTGGTGCGCATCAGCCGGCACCCGAACCTGTACAACAATCCGGTCGAGATCACCGACGACATGCTGCGCGACATGTACGAACACCTCGCCGTGACGCAGTGATGCTGCTGGTTGCGTCGTTTCGGCCGGGCGGAGAAGTTGGTTCTTCGCGTGTGAGGTGTGGATGAGGAATCGCGCTTTCGCGCGATGCCGTGTTGATGGCGTCGGCAGCGGCCGACGCCGGGTACCCCACCCGTCAGCTTCGCTGCCACCCTCCCCTGAGAGGGGAGGGATAGACGACGATGAACGCATGTGGCTCGGCATGCCTGACACCCTCCCCTGAGAGGGGAGGGAATTTGGTCGGGCCGTTCCCTCGAGGAGACACTCTCCCCTGAAAGGGGAAGGAAAGCTGAAGCCGACAGACACGAACGAGTTCCCCCTGAAGACGTTTTGGTTTTCCCTCCCCTCTCAGGGGAGGGTGCCCGGCGCAGGCCGGGCGGGTGGGGTGCCCGCGCGACGTGATCTGCGTTTTCCCTCCCCTCTCAGGGGAGGGTGGCAGCGAAGCTGACGGGTGGGGTACCCGCGGCGCAAGCCGCCAACATCACGGCATCGGCCGCACGTAGTGCGGACGATCCCGATCGCAACGACAAAACCACGAGCCAAAACCTACGTAACGCAACGGAAACGGGATGTTTGCGATTCGGGGCGCATTACGTAATCGAACGGGCGGTTGCCGGTCGTAAACCTAAGGCAACGCGAATGTAGAGAGGAACGATCATGAGCGATGAGACAACGTTGGCCGCGCCGGACGGCACGGCGGCAACGCCGGATACGCCGGTTGTGGCCGGTACCGCAATCGCCGGCACCGCGATCGTGGAAGGCGAGAAAACCGCCAAACGCAAGCCGATGCCGGCATGGATGCAGTCGAAGAAAATCCAGCCGATCATCTCGCTCGTGCTGCTCATCGCAGTATGGTGGGCGGCGACCTCCGCGAACCTTATCAATTCGCTGTACCTGCCCAGTCCGCAAGCCGTGTGGAACGCGTTCATCGAAGCGAACAGCTGCCGTCCGGCATCCGCCGGATCGTCGCGCATCGTATGCGGCGAACAGCAGTACTTCCTGTGGCAGCACCTGGTCGTCAGCCTCGAACGCATCGGCATCGGCATGCTACTCGGCATCGTCGTCGGCGTGCTCGTCGGCTTCCTGCTCGCCGAAATCGGCTGGCTCAACCGCATCGTCCTGCCGTACATCAACTTCATTCGCGCGCTGCCGCCGCTCGGCTACATTGGTCTGCTCATCGTCTGGTTCGGCATCGGCGACACCACGAAAATCTGGCTGCTGTTCCTCGCCGCGTTCCCGCCGATCGTGCTCGCCACGGTGGACGGCATCAACGGCGTGAACCGCGACCGCGTCAACTCGGCGCTATCGCTTGGCGCCTCGCGGCCGAAAGCGTTCCTGTTCGTCGTGTTCCCGAGCGCGTTGCCGTCCATCATGAACGGCATCCGACTCGCGGTCGGCTTCGCCTGGACCACCGTCGTCGCGGCCGAACTCAACAACGGCATCCCCGGCATCGGCGCGCTCGCGTACCTGTCCGGCACCGAACTGAACACGCCGCTGACCATCGCCTGCATCTTCGTGATCGGCATCGCCGCGCTGCTGCTCGACTGGCTCATCCTCGGCATCACGCATCTGGTGACGCCGTGGGTCGGCAAGGAATAATCCGGCCAGTCCAAGCGATCGTAACCTGAGCGAACGTAGAGAGGAACCCACGATGAATACGCGCGTATGCACCAGCAGTCAGCCAGTCATCAACGATGCTGCAACCAGCGTCGCAAACGATGTCAGCATCACCACCACAGCAAAGCTTCGCAACGCAACCGTCATCCGCCGCACCGCCGCCGCGCTGCTCGCCGGCGCGATGCTGACCGGCGTCACGGCCTGCGCGAAAATGCCGACCGCCGACGAACTCGTCGGCAACACGTCCGGCGCCGCAGTCACCGAATGCCCGGTCGACTCGGCCAAGAACGAGCAGTTCACCGGCACCGTGCGCATCGCATGGCAAGCCATCCCGAACGCCGACCTCATCGTCAAGGACAAGGGCCTGCTCGAAGCCTGTCTGCCGAACGCGACGATCCAGTGGAGCCAGTTCAACTCCGGCGGCGACGTCATCCAGGCGTTCGGCTCGAACTCGCTTGACATCGGCCTGGCCGGATCGTCGCCGGCCGTGCGCGCCGCATCCGCCCCACTCAACCTGCCGATCAAAGTCATCTGGATTCACGACATCATCGGCGACGCGGAATCGCTCGTCGCACGCGGCGGCGACTACAAGTCCATCAAGGACCTCGCCGGCAAGAACATCGCCGTGCCGTTCGGCTCGACCTCGCACTTCTCGCTGCTGTCCGCACTGCACAACGCCGGTATGAACGAGACGAGTGTGCACCTGATCAACCTCGACCCGGACAAGATGTCGGCCGCATGGACGCGCGGCGAAATCGACGCGGCATGGGTGTGGGACCCGGTCCTGAGCACGCTCAAGGCCGACGGCGGCACGATCGTCACGTCGAGCGCGGCAACCGCGAAAACCGGCTCCGCGACCTACGACATGGAACTGGCGACCGACGCGTTCGTCAAGGCCAACCCGGACGTGATGGAAACGTGGACCGCAGTCGAGAACTACGCCGCCGGACTGATCTCCAGCGACGAGGCATCCTCCGCCGAATCGATCTCCACGATCCTCGGCAACTCGGTCGACGACGTCAAACAGCAGTTCGCCGGCTACACCTACCCGCAAGCCAAGGACCAGAGCGACATCTTCCACGGCCAGCTGCCCGGCATCTTCAAAGCCACCGCCGAATTCCTCAAAACGCAGGGCAGCCTCGACAAGGTGAGTGGCGACTACTCGAGCGTGCTCTACACCGACGCGATCGACGCGGTGGCGAAGGAATAACTCCGGCACGCATGCAGGTGACATGCAACCGCAATACGAAAGGACCGATCATGGCTGACAACAACGGACTCACCTGGGGCGAGCTGACCGAAAAGAAGTCGATGGACGAACGCGGCATCGCGGTCGACATCCGCGGCGTGAACAAGCGATTCGTGACCCAGCAGGGCGACGAGGTCACCGCGCTGCACGACATCAACCTGACCATCAACAAGCACGACTTCATCTGCGTGGTCGGCCGGTCCGGCTGCGGCAAGACGACGCTGCTCAACATGCTCGCCGGATTCGAGAAGCCGACCGACGGCGCGCTCGTGTCGGGCGGCGTGGCGATCAACGGGCCGAGTCCGAAGCGCGGCGTCGTGTTCCAGAAGCCGCCGCTGTACCCGTGGCTCACCGTGCGCAAGAACGTCGAGTTCGGTATGAAGATGCAAGGGGTGCCGGCGGGGGAGCGCAAGGAGAAGGCCGATCATTTCCTTGATCTGGTCGGACTGACGTCGGCGGCGGACCGTCGACCGTACGAACTGTCCGGCGGCATGCAGCAGCGTGCGCAGATCGCGCGCGTGCTCGCCACCGAGCCGGACCTGATCCTGATGGACGAGCCGTACGGCGCGCTGGACGCGCTCACCCGCGAGAAGCTGCAGAACGAGCTGCTGCGCATCTGGCGCGAGAAGCACAGCACCGTGTTCTTCATCACGCACAGTGTGGACGAGGCGATCTTCCTTGCCACGCGCGTGATCGTGATGAGCGCGCACCCGGGAACCGTGAAGATGGACATCCCGATCACCCTGCCGCGCGATCCGGACGACCCCGACAACATGGACAAGGTGCGCGCGATGCCCGAGTTCACGGAGCTGCGCGAGCGGATCACCCAGGCCATCTACGTGCAGGACGACCAGGAGTAGACCGGGGCGGTGGCGGACGGTGCGCCATCGCGCCGTCGCCGGCCGGCCGCGCGGGTCGGATACCCGGCTTGCGGTAGGTTGGTGGGCATGGCACTTGCACTGTATCGACGTTATCGACCGGACACTTTCGACGGGGTCATCGGGCAGGATCAGGTCACGATCCCGCTGATGCGCGCGCTCGACGCGGGCAAGCTCACCCATGCCTACCTGTTCTCCGGCCCGCGCGGCTGCGGCAAGACCAGTTCCGCGCGCATCCTCGCCCGGTGCATCAACTGCGCGAAAGGCCCGACCTCGCACCCGTGCGGCGAGTGCGATTCGTGCCGCGACCTCGCCACCGGCGGCCCCGGCTCGATCGACGTGGTCGAGATCGACGCGGCCAGCCACAACGGCGTGGACGACGCCCGCGAACTGCGCGAACGCGCCGGCTTCGCGCCCGCCCGTGACCGGTACAAGATCTTCATCCTCGACGAGGCGCACATGGTTACGCAGCAGGGCTTCAACGCGCTGCTCAAGATCGTGGAGGAGCCGCCGGAACACGTCATGTTCATCTTCGCGACGACCGAGCCGGACAAGGTGATCGGCACGATCCGTTCGCGCACCCACCACTACCCGTTCCGCCTGGTCCCGCAGGAGATCATGGGACCGTATTTGGAGACGATCTGCGAGAAGGAGCATATCAAGCCGGAAGCTGGCGTATTGAAGCTCGCGATGCGCGCGGGCGGCGGTTCGGTGCGCGACACGCTTTCGGTGCTCGATCAGCTGATGGTCGGTTCCGTGGACGGCGTGATTTCGCACGATTCCGCGGTGGCGCTGCTCGGCTTCACCCCAGAGGCGCTGATCGGCGAGGCTGTGGACGCGGTGATCGACCGCGACGGCGAGGCGCTGTATGGCGTGATTCAGAAGGTCGTGGTCGGCGGATTCGATCCGCGGCGGTTCGTGGAGGACCTGCTGGCCCGCGTGCGTGATCTGCTGGTGCTGCTGTTGGCCGGCGAACGTGCGGAAACGGTGATGTCGGACACCGCCGAGGGCGAGAACATGGCCGACTTGCAGCGGCAGGCCGGTGCGCTCGGATTGGGTGCGCTGACGGTGATGGCCGATACGATCAACACGACGCTGGGTTCGATGACCGGCGCGATTTCGCCGCGCATGCGACTGGAATTGCTTGCCGCGCGACTGCTCGCGGGGCGCGAGGGCGCGCTGATGGGCGGTGCTGCTGCCGATCCTGAAGCTGGCGGAGCCTCGGCCCCCTCGGCTGAGGGCCGAGCCGTGAAGCAAACGCCGGCGGCGTTTGTAGGCGAGGTGCGAGCGACAGCGAGCCAGCAGATCGCGGCCGTAGGCCGTCCGCAGTTGCAGGACGCTGTCGCACGAAGCGCGACTGGGGGAGCGTCCACCGGCTTCGCCGGTGCTGCCCGTAACCAGCCACAGACCGGTTTCGCGGGTGCCGCCCGCAACCAGCAACACTCCGGGTTTGCTGGCGCAGCTCGCAATATGTCTCCCGGCAAAGAGCAACCTGACTCTGCGGCGTCGTCGGATGTACCCTCCCCCAGTCAGCCTACGGCTGACAGCCCGACCGCAATTGAGGACAGGCTGCGCCTGCGTTCTGTTGGCTCGACTGTCGTCGAGCCTTCGCCTAGAAACGCCTCCGGCGTTTCCTTAACGGCTCAGCCCAGCCGAGGGGGCCAAGGCTCCGTCAGCTTCAGAACTTCCTCGGCCCCCTCGGCTGAGGGGGCTGTCGCGCGAAGCGTGACTGGGGGAGCGTCCACCCCGCAACCTCAGGACTCCTCAGCACCTCAAGAACCCGCCGCCCCCGACACCCGCACCCCCGACCAGAAGTGGGACGCGCTCGTCGCATCCCTCCCCAAGGATGTGCAGCATTACGTCGGCCGCACCAGAATCCCCAAGGTCCTGCTTGCCGCCGACCAGTCGCACCCCGGTCATCAGCGTCTGTGGCTCAAATTCGACAAGCCGCTGAGCAAATACGCCTTCGCGCTGGCCGTGGCCGAGGAATCGGTCGACGGCACCACGAACGTGGTCGCCATCCTGCGCAACGAGGTCCACAAGACCTTCGGCGAGAACGTGACCATCGCCCCGACCAACAAAATGGCCGATGGCAGCGTCGCGCCGCCGTTCAGCAAGCTGCCGCAGGACCAGCAGCAGAAGATCAAAGCGCAGCTGCTGCAGGAGAGTCTGCAGGCGGCCGTCGCCAAAACCGCGTCCGAGTCCGCGGCGGCCGCAACCGAATCCGGCGACCGCGAACACAACGATTCCGGTACGGCCGGCGAGTCCGCGAAGACGGACGACGACGAGGCTCATCGAGCCGGTTCGTCCGAGTCCGCAAGCGATTCCGCTGCGCCCGCGGCAAACGACGATCCGTGGAACGTATCGTCTGACGGTGCTGCCGGTGAGTCGAACGTCGGTGAGTCGACCGATGAAGCCGATCCGTGGGCGACTCCGGCGGGTACAGCGTCGACTGTCGGACAGTCGAATCCGGCGAACGATCCGTGGATGGCTGCGCACGATGCTGCCCAGTCTGGCGATACGCAAGGTGCCGATCCGTGGGCGGTGCAGTCTGGTGATGCGGCTGGTACGTCGACCGATGATGCCGATCCGTGGGCGCAGCCGGACGGTACCGTGCGGCCGCTGCACGATGGGTCCGCTGCACATCACCCGCAGGCCGAGCCGCACAAGAAGCATGTTGCGGTTCCCGACCTGACTGATGACACCGACCCGTGGGCCGTGCCCGCACAGCCTGTAGCACCGGAGGCTTCCGCTATAGAGGCGTCGTCGGGTGTACCCTCCCCCAGTCAGCCTACGGCTGACAGCCCCCTCAACCGAGGGGGCCGAGAGGATAACGGGTTTTCGACTGTCGTCGAGCCTTCGCCTAGAAACGCCTCCGGCGTTTCCTTAACGGCTCAGCCCAGCCGAGGGGGCCAAGAAGGTGCATCCCTCTCTGAGTCTGGCGGAGCCTTGGCTCCCTCGGTTGAGGGCCGAGCCGTTAAGGAAACGCCGGAGGCGTTTCCAGGCGAGGTGCGAGCGGCAGCGAGCCAGCAGAGCGCGGCCGCAGGCCGTCCGCAGTTGCAGGACGCTGTCGCGCGAAGCGTGACTGGGGGAGGGTACACCCCTCAACCTCAATCTACTGGTGGAGCCTCGGCCCCCTCGGCTGAGGGGGCTGGCAGCCGTAGGCTGACTGGGGGAGCGTACACCCCGCAACCTCAATCAGCCGGTGCAGCTCAGGCGTTCGCCGTCGACCCGTGGAACCAGCCCATGCCATCCGCGCCAGCCGTCCAACCGGCGCCCGCCGGACCGGCAATCGCCCAGCCGGCCCCGGCCGACCCGTGGGATCAGTCGATCCCACTGCCCGACGTCGCCCCGCCCGACGACGATGACCCATGGTCCAATCCGGCCCCCGCGTCGTCGTTCCAGCCGGCCCCCGCATCGTCGGCCCCCGCGGCCCAGCCGCAGTCATCGTTCCAGCCGGTCCAGTCATCGTTCCCGAACCAACCGTTCGCCGCATCAGCCGCGCCGGCCGCCCGGCAGTATCCGCAGCAGCCCGCGCAGTTCCAACCGGCAGCCCCCCAGGTCGACCCGGACGAGGACGAATACTCGATGGACGACAAGTCGCTCGGCACCGCCGACGCGATGAGCATGGACGAGTTGCACAGGTTCTTCGAGGTCAAAAAAACCGAGGAATTCAAGTCCGACGACCCGCAGAACCCCCGCAACATCGCCCGCAACGCCAAGCACGAGGAGTAGCCGGGTCGTGCATTGAGTTGTGCGATCGATGCGATGCGCCCTATTTTCCCTATGACAATAGAGCGCATCGCATCGGCACCCTGAACGCTCCGCGGACCTACACCCGTTCGCGATGCATCGTTCTAAAACCTGCGTTTCAGTAATTTTGCGCAGAGACGACTCTATGAGTTTGTTATTTTTGTGCAAAAATCGAAATTTCAACTATGTATTTTTGTGCATCCATACTGTAAAATGTAACTCTCATAACATATGCGGTAAGGATGGCTATGCTGGAGCGCAAAATTTCGAATGAACTCTTGAGTTGGAAACGGGAGGACTCAGGTAAGACACTTTTGCTGACCGGGGCTCGCCAGATCGGCAAAAGCTATGCCGTGCGTGAGTTTGCCAAACGCGAGTACCGTCAGTACCTCGAAATCAATTTGTATGACAACAAACAAGCCGCGCGCGCTCTGGCATCGGCGGGCGATGTGCAGGAATTCATCAGTCGTCTGACGCTGTTTTCGCCGTCGCCGCTTGCGCCTGGCAACACGTTGATCTTCATCGATGAAGTTCAGGAAGCCCCGGACATCATGACTATGATCAAGTTTCTTGTTGCCGATGGGCGGTTCGACTACATCTTCTCGGGATCTATGCTCGGCACTGAATTCAAGGGTGTCCGATCCTATCCGGTTGGCTCAGTCGTTGAAAAAACCATGCGACCGATGGATTTTGAGGAGTTTTGCTGGGCGATTGGCGTGCAGAAATCGACACTTGACGGCATTCGAGAATCTTGCCGATCGGGTATGCCGATCGATCCGTATGTTCATGAAGCGATGATGACGAATTTCCGTACTTATGTGGTGGTCGGAGGGATGCCGGAAGTCGTCCAACGGTTTCTTGATAGCAAGGGTGATCTGGCGGCTGTGCGTGCGGCGCAGATCGAACTCAATCGACAGTATCGCCACGATATCTCGCAATATGCAGGTAATCGAGCATTGCAGGTGCAGGAGATCTTTGATCGGCTTCCCGCTCAGCTCGTCGACGGCAACGGTAGATTCGCGGTGTCTTCTATCGGTCCGACCGCCCGATATGAACGTAACCAGAAGGACTTTCTCTGGCTTGTGGACGCCGGCGTTGCATTGAAAACCGACTGTGTCACCGAACCGAAGTCGCCGTTGAAGCGGACCGCGCAATCACCGAAATTCAAACTGTACCAATCCGATGCCGGTATGCTCATGGCACGATATCCGCAGCCGACCGCTAGGGCTGCATATCTTGATGATCCGTCTCCGAATCTGGGTGCGATATACGAGAATGTCATCGCTCAGGAACTCACTGCGCAAAACGTGCCTTTGTATTATTACATGGCGAAGAAGCGCGGTGAGGTCGATTTCATCGCCGATACGAATGCCGATTCCGTAATGCCGTTTGAGATCAAATCAGGCCGTACGTATCGCGCGCATGCCGCCATCGATGCAGTGCTGTCCAATCCCGAATACCGTATAGCGCAAGGCGTGGTGTTGTCTCGATCCAATGTCATGCGGGAAGGGGCGACGACATATATGCCGCTTTATGCGATGTTCTGTCTACGGGACGTCTGTGATCTTGCGTCGGCAAGTGGAGTCGAGGATGCCGATCCTGGATTTTCGTTGACGGTGCGTCCGGTGTGATTATGCGGCGTTGTATGCGCCGATGCGGCATAATGAAGCCGCATACGTTCATCCGTAACGAACCGGGAAGAAAGGCGGCACCCACATGGCACTCGCATATGACGGCGCGATCCAGCGCCTGATCGACGCGTTCGCGCACCTGCCCGGCATCGGGCCGAAGGGCGCGCAGCGCATCGCGTTCTACATGCTGTCCGCGTCCGACGAGGAGGCACAGCAGCTCATCGACGCGATCACCGAGGTCAAGGAGAAGGTGCGCTTCTGCGACGTGTGCGGCAACGTGTGCGAGACGAGCCCGTGCCCGGTGTGCGTCGACCCGCGCCGCGACCACAGTGTGATCTGCGTGGTCGAGGAGCCGAAGGACGTGATGAGCATCGAACGCACGCGCGAATACCGCGGCCTGTACCACGTGCTCGGCGGCGCGATCAACCCGATGGCGAACGTCGGACCGGCCGATCTGAACATCCCCAAGCTGCTCGACCGGCTTAAGACCAGCGAGGTCACCGAAATCATACTTGCGCTCGACCCGAACATCGAAGGCGAGGCGACCACCACGTACATGAGCCGCTTGCTCAGCCCCCTCGGTATCAAGGTCACCAAGCTCGCCAGCGGCCTGCCGGTCGGCTCCGACCTCGAGTATGCGGACGAAATCACCCTCGGCCGCGCCCTCGCCGGCCGCCGCGAGGCGTGAGACATAAACGATAGTCACGCACGGCGTTCGTTGCCGCCCCGCCGTCTTAAATACTCACGCAGGAACGGCACCGCAAAATCGACCTCGCCACGTTCAGTTTCCCGTATGACGTACGCGTCAATCAGCCGCTTGCGATATGTCGCCGCATAATTGGCGCTTTTGCCCATGAGCTCGGCCACCTCGTTGGTGGCCGCAGGTCCGTCGAACCGTGCCATCGCCGCGAGGTATTCACGATCGTGCTTCGACAGTCCGTGCAGTTCAGGAATGCAGACCGCATTGTCGAGATCGATGCGGGCCTCGCGAATGCCGTTCGTGATGTCGTCGTCCGAAACGGTGTCCGAATCTCGCGAATCAGCGGCGTCCCAGATGTGGTATCCGACGAGCTGGATCATGTACGGATATCCAACCGTTGTCTGGGCGGCCCTCTGCAGTTGGTCGTCGTCGATGGTCATGCCGGAGTCTCGGAACGTTGCGGCGAATGCCGACTGGACTTCGTCGATCGGGACGTCGGATAGTATGTTCGTTTTCGCTCGGCGCAGGAACGTTATGACCTCGTCGTTGAACAGGTCTGATACCATTTGTGGCAGACCGGCGAACACGATGGCGATGTTGCGGCGCTCGCGAATCTGGTGCTGAATGGCCGTTGCGATGGCGACGAGATCGGACCGCGACGCGGCCTGGGTTTCGTCGATGGAGATCAGCAGTCCCGCATGATGTTTGTCGAGCGCTGTGATGCGTTCGGTCATTGCCTTGCGTAACGTTTCCGGCATACGTTTGGGGGAGAGTTCGGCTTCCCCGAGACTAAGGCTGGTCCCGGCGATACTGACGGATGGTTTGATGGTGAACCGGTCGATGATGCTGTCGCGGTTGCGCAGTTCACTGACGAGACGTTCACACAGGCCGTCCGAAGCGGTTTCTTCGATGACATCCCATTTGCGCGCACGAGCTTTGTCTCCAAATACGGTGAGCATGACGGTTTTGCCGGTGCCTCGCGCTCCGGTGATGAGCATGATACGCCCGGGTGCGCCGACGCCGTTGTCGAGTCCTTTTTCGAAGTCGCGTATGACTTTGTTTCGTCCGATGAGCAACGGCGGTTCTCCTCCGGCGGTTGGCTTGAAAGGGTTCATCGTAGCTCGCATATGGTGTTCTCCCGTCATCGGTGATATTGAAATCAAAAATATCAAAAATATCAAAAATATCAAAAATGGGAGCGAAGGAGAGGCCGCTGTATTGTCCGCAGTTGTCTGGCATGAATCTTGCTCTCCGGTAAGTCAAGATTTCGGACATTCTTGACTTACCGGAGAGCAAGATCTGGCATTAGGCGGTGCCGCAGTTCGGCGTTAGGGACGACTGCTACTTATTGAACCTAAACTGACGCGTCTTTATTCTTGGCTCCCTCGGCTGAGGGCCGAGCCGTGAAGCAAACGCCGGCGGCGTTTGTAGGCGAGGTGCGAGCGACAGCGAGCCGACAAGGCGCGGCCGTAGGTCGTCCGCAATTGCGGGACGCTGTCGGCAAAGCCGGCTGGGGGAGCGTCAAAACCCACCGCATTAAGTCCGGCGAGGCACTGTGTTGACGGTCGGGGCTCATTGGTGGTGTTTCGTTTGGTGCGGCGCTCGATCGGCAGACATGGTATGGGTGACGCTGATGTTCGCGTTGGCGGGTGGGTTACGGAAGGTTAGGTGTGTTATCGCTCACAGCGTGATCGTTGTTGATTGATAAGAAGTGATCATTGATCATCGTCGGCTGATTCGTTTCAGAAATGGTGGATTTGCGCTGTATCTGCAAACGTTATCTGTGTTGCGTTAACCCGGTTGTATCGCTATATTTCCAACGAAAATACAAGGTATGTTGACAAAATGTCAACATTTATCATATGTGATTCAAGTCACTGAAAAAATCGCAAATGATCAGATTACCGTTAATCACCCCCTTATAATGGGGGTGAAAAGATCACATCGGGGGTCTATCATCCCACAACGTAGGAGGATGGTCACCACACGAGACGTGGCCTGATGTTTGATGATGAGGAGTGGTGAAATGCCTGAGAAGATGCGCAAGCATGCCTGTGCGGCCATATCGGCCCTATTGGCCATCGCGATGACCTGCGCATTCACCAGCGTCTCCATAGCCGAAGAACCCACCACCCCAACAACGGGGGGTAGTGTTGCGGCCACGACCCAGACCCAGCAAACGGATCAGCAGGTCGACGCCCAGCAGTCGGAAACCACCGAAAACCAGTCGGATGCCGATAACGGTAACGTCGCAACTGGGAACGCGACTGACCAGTCATCCAGCTCCAACGCCGGATCGACCACGCAACCCGATTCCTCCGCCACAACGCCGTCCGATGATGGTAACTCCGCCGCAGACACCGGCAACGCCGTGACTCCTGCCGCGGATGCGGCCGCTGTTTCAACGTGGGATGCTCTGGCTGATGCAGTGCAAAATACGACGGACGATGTCATCGTGCTGTCCGCTGATGCGACTGTAAGCGCAACATCTACTATTTCGGTCACACGTTCCGTCGCCATTGAGATCGCCAAGGGCACTGTGGTGCAAGGCCAGACGGCGGATTTCGCAAAAACTCTGTTCTCGGTCAGCGGATCTGGAGCATTGACCTTGACTGGTGATGGCACATTCCAAGGATGTGGATCTGCCACTGACGGTTGCACTGTGCAGAGCAGCCAACAAAATATGCATGTTATAGGAATGACTGCTGGTTCACTCACCATTGACGGTAGCTTGACTTTCAAGGACTTCAAATTGCCGGACAATGGTTCTGGTGCCATCGTTAATGCTTACAGCAGTACCGTTACCATTAACGGTGGTATTTTCTCGAGTAACATCGCTGGGAATGGCGGTGTCATGTATCAGAACAATGGCACTAAAACGATTGTTAATGGAGGACAGTTTAAGCAGAACGCTTCGGTCCAAGGCCCAGATGCTACGAAGGGCGGCGGGGTATTCCGAGTTAGTGGTGGCTCGTTAACGGTTAATGATGGTTCGTTTACTGGAAATACTGCTGCGCAATCGGGTGGTGTGATTTTCTCCTTTGGAGAAGTGACTGTCTACGGGGGAACATTTTCGAACAATGTCTCCGCTGGAGACAATGAGATGGGCAAAGGTGGCGGTGCAATCTATAACAGTGGCAGCCGCCTTACCGTGACTGGGGGACTATTCCAAGATAATGTTGCATTGGGATACGGTGGTGGTGCGATTTTAAACGCGAGTGTCACAAATATCACCGGTGGTACGTTCACGGGTAACCGTCAGGCGTATGGCTCGCTGAATGACGATGGATCAATTAGTTATATCGATTGCTCGACCGAGCAGACGCAAAACAATTGCTATAAACATCAGCGCGCAGGGGGCGGTGCGATCCGATCGAATTCAGGTACTCTGACTATTGAAGGTAAAGTCACGTTCTCGGGCAACCGTACGCAAGACTGGCAATTCATGAGTGGCGGTGGTGCCGTGTATGCGAACGGTACATTATGGGTGAAGAATGATGTTAGGGGCAATCGTCCTTCGTTCACAAAGAACTGGGCTGGTGTGTTGCTCAACGATCAGTATCGTACGAAGGATGATAAGGGCAATACAGTATTGCAGACCCCAGCCGGCGGTGCCGGTGGTGCCATTTTTGTGCAGGACGGTGGATCCACTGCATACATCATGGGCGGTGAGTTTACAGATAACTCCTCCGGTTATCTCGGTGGTGCAGTGTACACGGAGGAAGGCTCCACTACTTATGTCGCGAAGGCAGCGGCAACCGGAAATGAGGCCGGCCACTTTGGCGGCGGATTCTGGTTGTGTCCCTCCGGCACTGGTGTTACGAGCAAGGGTGGCAACATAGCGCTGTATGACAATAAGACTGACACAAGTCTTGACCCGAACACCGATAACAGCCTTACAGTGGTGAGGGAGAATTATAAAGGCGCTTATGCCGGTAAGACTTTGTCAAATCGTGCTGGTGATGATTTCGCGATCATGAACCCGTATGCGAAGAGTACAGATGCAAAGCCGGTCAAAAAGAACTCTTTCCAGCTGATGGATACGTGGTTCACTGACCGTACGTCGAGCGTTGTTTCATGGAGCTGGGATGGTGAGCCTGTCCAGAAGGCCAGTGGCTTCGGCGACAATTGGCAGCATGGTTGGCCAAACACGTCTGAAGCGATTACGGCTGTAGAGAAAAACGGAGCTTTGAGTGACGTTAGCGGGAAGAACGTTGACTTTGCAAAGTCCGATCATGCGTACACGTTACAGCTTAGCTATCCGAAAGACAAGAGTAATGCTGTCAATGCGGAATATGTGGCTGGTAATTTCTATGTGACCGGTATTGGCTTGAAAACTACTGTGCTTGGTAAGAGTAACGAGGAAATACAGGCTCATAAGGATGGTGCTTGGAACAACGCAGCAGTCAGATTCACTGGTAATAAGGCACGCTTATCTGGCGGTGCGTTTGGCACTAACGGCAATGTGCTATTCTCCACGCCGTGGACGGCTTCGTGGAGCAAGACTGATGACAATACCGATGCTACCAAGCGTCAGCAGCTTGCCGGCTCCGAATGGCAGGTGTCCTCGACCGGTACGGCCACGAATGCCGATGCCGTCAATGCGAAAGCGGAGGCGGAGGCCAAAGCTGGAGGTCCGTTCGAGGAGGACTTCTATCCGACGCTGTGTGAACTTGGCACCGATGGTAAGCTGACCGATGCCGGTACGGCGGCATGGAACCAGGGCACATGCTGGAAACAAGAGGAGACCAAGAAGACAGAAAACGGTCAGACCACGGTAACGGTGACGCGTACCGCCATCATCAAGGACAATATTGGTAATGATGCTGATGCCAGTGATGACTACTCGTACGTCGGTTTTGACAACAACCCCGACGGCGGTGGCTTCGACATCAATAACATCGCCAATGGAACGTATACGGTGATCGAGACCAAGGCTCCGACCGGATATACCCCGGAAGCCAACGCCGATGGTTCCTCGAAGACCTATTCGTTCACGGTCAATAATGCGCAAGCCCAATGGGATAACGGTAGCGGCAATGCGACCAGCATCGACAAGGACATCACGAACAAGGTGCTGCAAGGCGTCTCGTGGGGCAAGATCGATGCGAACACGACCGACACCGTCTATGGTTCCAAGTGGCGCGTGACGCAGATCAAGGATGCTGACGGCAGCAATATTAATGGGCAGTCGCATGACATCGAGGACTGCAAGAACGATGAAAATGCCACGGATGTGGACAAGTGCGAGACCAAGAACAAAGACAAGGTCTTTGCAGACAAGGACGGTACCGATAAAGCCGGCCTGTTCAACATCACTGTCGATAAGCCGGGCATATACAAGCTGCAGGAACTCACTGCCCCGAATGGATACTGGCAGCCTGTGAGCAGCAAGTATTACCTGTTCACGGTGAAGTCCACTTCGTCGACCGGCACCCCGGAAAAGGTACAGGTCTACGAATCTGACGGTACGACTCCAGTCAGCTCGAACAACATTGTGAACCAGCGCCCGACGGTGTCGTGGTCGAAGATCGCAGCCGATTCCGGCGAACTGCTGGCTGATTCAGAATGGTCGATCGTCGGCCCATATACGAAGAATGCGCAAGGCGAGCTTACGCAAGTCGCAGATTCGTTCAAGACCGTTACTGTGACGGACTGCTCGGATAACAACGGCTCGTACTGCAAAGGCGAAAGTGACAAATCCGGCACGTATGACAAGGACGCCGACCCGGCGGAAGGCAAGTTCAAAGTCGTCGGATTGACGCCCGCGCCGGATGCGAAGACGACGTACTACTACGAACTGACCGAAACCAAGGCGCCGAGCGGGTTCATGCTGTCGAAGAACACGTACACGTTCGCAATCGGCCACGAGCATCCATCCGCTGCTGTGCAGATTGATGCGCCGACTGGTGCGTCGCTGCCGGTGAAGCACGATGCCGCAAACGGGACGAATGCGATCCAGAATGTGCGCGCGGTCGCGGCATTGCCGCTTACGGGAGGACCGGGGAACTGGGCGGCTCGCGATTGGATGCTGGTTGGCGGCGGGATCGCTGTGGTGGCGATCGCGGCGCTGGCGTTGACGAACGAGTGGCTCAAGCGCAAGGCGGTGATCGTATGATCACGCGTCACTGCCACGACCCGGGCGCCGTCCCTTAGTGAGTCGTCCCGCTATGAAGAAGCGGCGCAAGCCGCCTCGGCTCCCTCGGCTGGGACATTGCCGTTAAGCAAACAGCAGAAGCTGTTTGTAGGCAATGTGCGAGTCGACAGACGAGCCGATCAACGGCGGACGCAGTCCGTCCTTAATTGCAGGACGAGCTGTCACGGCGAAGTCGTGACTGAGGGAGCGTCACACCCGACCACCTCAACAACCAAAGATTTGCGGATCGCGGAGCCGGCCAATCGGCCGCCCGTTCTCCGCGATTGCAGAAAACACATAAGGAAACAAGAAGGAACAAGAAAGAAGGTTTCTCATGCGAATGAGGAAACTATTCGCCGGCCTCGCCGCCGCGGCCACTCTCCTCGGCGGCCTCGCCCTCGGCGCCACCACCGCCAACGCGGATGAGACCGCGACGGAGACTCTGCCAGTTACCGGTACAACGTTGACGATCAATGCGACATCGGCTGAACAATTAGCGGGCCGTACGTTCAAGCTTTACAAGCTGGCTGATTATGTTAAGTACACTGATTCCGGTTCGATCGGTGTACAAACGGTCGGCTGGAATGAGGACCCACGTCAGTGGACAGACGCATATGAAGCAGTTCAGCTGGCTATGGCTGAGGCTACGAAGAATAATGTTGCTGCTGACCAGTATGCCACTGAGTGGAACACCGACAGTGACGGCAACAAGACAACCCCGAAGACGTATCGTTCTGATGATCCGCTGGCGTGGGCAGCTCAGGCCGATCTGACCGGTGACGGTACTGATCCGAAGGTGGATAAATCGTCTAATGGCCGTATCGATGTGAGCACGACTTCTCCGTGGACTGGGTTGACTCGTGAGCTGGCTGAGTCGTTGGATGTTTCCAAGTTGGGTGACCCCGCCAGCACAGTTGAAGTTCCTGCGTCTAATGAGGATGCGTCGTTCATGGTTGAACGCTTGGAACCGGGACTGTACTTTGTGCTGGATGCTACCAATGCATCGGACAGCACGAACAAGTGGACTAATTCCGTGCGTATGGTAGCCGGCACTGCGCTGAAGATTAAGACTGGCACTGATTCTAGTGGCAATCCGATTACCAAGGAACTGGCTACGGGTGAAATCAATCTCAAGAACCAGACCCTGCCGATTCACAAGCAGGTTGTTAAGGATGACGGTTCCACCCCGAATCTGACCCCGGACTACAACATCGGCGATACGGTCACATATCAGCTGACGTCGGTGCTGCCCAACTATACGGGCTACGAGAAGCCGGGCCGTACGTATCAGATCATCGATACGATGAGCAAGGGCCTGACGTTCAATGAGAACATTGCCGGTAACATCGTCGTCAAGGTTGGTGATACTGAGCTGACTCGTGGACCGCTGAACAACGCAGATCTGAAGTATGATTTCACGGCGACCGTGGAGCGTGCCGACAGCGGATATGCGTCTCAGGATACCGATCCGGCTGCGAACCGTCAGACGAGCGAGGCTCAGGGCGGCGCGTACACGAAGATCACCATCGATCTGTCCAACTATGTCAATGAAGTCGGCAAGAACACGCTGGCTGACGAGGGCACGGTGGTCACCGTCATTCTCAAGGCCACGCTGAACAAGGATGCGCTGATCTCTGATACCACTGGCATGAACGGCAACCCGAACAAGGTCGATCTGGTGTACTCCAACAACCCGGAGAATAAGGAAGACAAGACCAAGGTTCCTGGCGGCGAAGTCAACGTGTACAGCTTCCGGTTCAAGCTGCTGAAGTACGCGAAGGATGCCGGTAAGGATGTGCCGCTTGCGGGCGCTCAGTTCAAGGTGAAGCAGAACGATTCTTGGCTTACCAAGACTGTCACCAAGTCTGAAGCCGGCAATGAGGTCAAGGCTGTTTCGTGGGGTACTACCAACGATGAGGCCCAGGCGACGGTGTTCACTTCCGATGACAAGGGTGAGTTGAATGATTTTGTCGGCCTGAAGGGCACGAATAACGAGGGCGAGGTCGTTGAATATGAGGTCAAGGAAATCAAGGCTCCTGCAGGCTATCAGGACATGATTCTGCCGACGTTCAAGTTCACGATCACGCCGAAGTATTATCAGGACGACACCACGAATCCGAACGCTGATAAGACCGGCGAAGCCAAGAACTGGGGTGATCAGACCATCAGCTATATCTCGTTCGATGAAACCGGCGTTGATGATGCTTGGAGCCTTGTCGATCGTGATGGCATGACCGGTTTCCAGTTCAATGTGCGCAACGTGAAGTCCGTGTCGCAGCTGCCGCTGACCGGTGCTGCGGGCATCATGCTGTTCACGGTGGCGGGTCTGCTGCTCGCCGCGGCCGCTGGTCTCGTGTACACGAAGTCCCGCGCCACGAGCCGTGCGCTGCGTCGTCACTGATCAGTCGGTCCGTTACCGATCACCGGTCATCGCACCGCGTGATCGGTAACGTCACCGCTCATCAGTCGTAATCTGAACAATCACAGGAGTCCGGCATCCCCACCCAACGGGGACGCCGGACTCCTGTCGTATATCACCAAACCATTGTTCGCTTATGATCTCGACGATCACAGACGCATACGTCGAATCTTTTTCAGGTAATTGCGCTTGAATGTGCCGCTGCTGCCGAACATCTTATTGTCCGTCGTCGTGGTTCTATGATCCTCATATTTGCGGGCGGTAAGTTCTATCGCGCAAATGCAGTCGGCTGCTTGTGAGAGCCGATATTCCTTCGGTGAACCATCTTTATACTGTATTGCCCTCTTTGATAGGGCATACTCCACTGCGGTGTGCAACGCATAGGTCACCACTGGTTGGCCGCCATCATAGTAGATCTTGACATGATCGTACTGCTGAAGATGCTCGAGCCTGTCAAAAAGGAAATTAACGATGTCCTGCTTCATTCTGGCTTCGAGACTTTTGACTCCGCCCAAATCCTGTTTGTGGTAGATGAACGTAACGTAAGAGATCGGGAGGTGCCAGATGAACGTATAGAATGCCGTAAAAAGTTGTTTGCGTATTTCCAAAGGTAGTGACTCGTAATCGTCGTGTCCGTTCATCAGTGGGCCGGCGTGAAATGGGATATCGGGCAGTCCTCGATCTTGCAAGGCCTGTTCATAGTGCTGTATTCCTGTAACGATATCGTTCTCTTGATCGTGTAAAACCAGCGTCAGGAGATAGTAATCTGACGATCCACTGCGGGTGCCTGACTCGTCCGCGAAAATGCTGATGTCGGTCATATCGCCCCCTTGCGGAAAAAGAATGCCGGGGGAAATCCCCCGGCGCTTGGAGCCTCATGCCGAAGCATGACGGCTTTTTCTTTATAACACGGTGGCGGTAATCCACAAAATTCATTAGTGGGCGTTTGCGGTCGCGCCGCGCCTCGGTCATAATCCGAACCATCACAGGAGTCCGGCATCCCCACTCAACGGGATGCCGGACTCCTTGCGTATTTACAGAGATTGCCGTCGCTGAATCCTCATTCAATCGCCGCATGGGGCTGAACAAAAAAACTGGGCGCAACCACTTTCGTGACTCCGCCCTGCAAAAACGTTAAGTTTTTTTTATCTGGAAAACAGTAAATCAGCTGAGGAGCCATTTGTCAAGGACAACACGCAAGAACTTGGACGATGCGCGGATGCTATCGTTGTTGCTGCTCCACGATTCAATGTGTTCCAGAGACGACATCAGCTTCTGTATGTAGTCTTCCAATTGTGAAGATCGTTGGCTGCGAACGGCGAATTGCTGGTATATGTACAGCAGCATCACAATCTGCTGAATACGGGGGTTCCTCATCCTACTTCGACGCATATTTCGGGAAATTCCCGAAGCGGTAAGAGCTTCATTGACCAGTGCGGCGGTATGAATCCGACTGCGATCGTCTGCGAACCCGTTGATGATGTCGGATGAGTGAGCGGTCGCGTTCCGCACGGCTTTCGCCTGACGTAGCAGGTAGTGTTCCTCCTTCATGACGCGATCATGCCAGCGGTTCGCGCAGAACAGATAGAAGTCGATCAGTGCTCCGAACGAGACCACTTCGAAAAATACCCATACGGGCATCCTATCCGTGGGATACTTGCGAATCAGATCACCCATGTACAGGTCCGATCGCAGTCGTTCGATTTCGCGCATGCGGTACATGCGGTTGTAATCAGTCAGTGCGTCGAAATAATCCTGGATGATCGCGTATCCATCCGGTTCCCGGTCTTCGATCGACCGCATGAGTCGCACCTTCGCGTAATGCTCCACATCCAAGGTCATCGGCAGCAACAGTTGCCGCAGTTGGTGATCCAGTCGATCAAGATCGCGCAGATAGGCGAAGTCCAGATTCGCGTACTCGCCGTCATGCGCGCCTCCGATGCGTTTGGGGAACAGCGACCGGTATGCGGCGATCTTGTAGTAGTACGTGTGCGTGCGTAGGTATTGGGCGGCTTCTTTTTTGCTGCAATGATCGAAGGTGATGCCACGTGCTCGGAAATGATCGATCTGTTGCGCGATAGTGAGCATCGGCTTATTGGGCGGGCGTTCTGGTTCTGTGGGGTCTACTGGTTCTGCAGGGTCTATGGGTGTGTTCGTATACGATGACATGGGTTCTGGCTCCTATCGGTTGGTTGGTGTGTTGGTGTCGTGCCGGGTTGGCATGACACGGCCGCGGCAACGGTGCCAGTAACGATACATGCGTATCGCGTATTTCCTCATCGTTTTCAGGGTATGTGGTCGAAGGCTCGGAGGCGTTGGAAAATGGTGGATTGTGCTTTGGTACGGGGGTGTGGATGACTGAGGTGGAAGTGTTGGCGGGCGGGCGTGGGCGAGTATGGAGATTATTTTGGCGTGATGGCAGGGATAGCGTCCACCTTCTAGCAGGAATGTCACGCCAGATGGCTCGCAGGCGTGATGTTTTGGCGGGTATTGGCTGTTTCCTAGCGGGAATATCACGGAATTAAGTGGCGGCGTCTTGTTAGGGGGGCATTTGGGCGCTGCGATGAGTGTGCAAAGTGGGCGATTGCGGACGGTGGGTTCGTAAGTGGGCGATTGTGTACCATGAGCGGTCTTCGTAAAGGGGTGTTTGCCGACCACGAATGTGAAAGTGGTCGTTTGGGCACCACGAAGGGTGTGCAAAAGTGGGTGTTTACGGACGGTGGGTTCGTAAGTGGGCGATTGCCTACCATGAGTGGCCTTCGTAAGTGGGCGTTGGCCTACCGTGAATGTGAAAGTGGGTGTTTGAGCACGGAGGGGTTAAGTAAAGAAAAGTGTGTCTTAAATCTGGGGTGAGGCTTACTGCGGATTCGTGTGTCGGGGTGCGATTAACGGTTCGGGTGTTAATCCGTCCGGGTGCTTGACTT
>NZ_JBKEWJ010000018.1:0-69034 GCF_056357555.1 Bifidobacterium sp. LH_230 | reverse complement strand
TCCAGAAGCCTGAGCGCCCTCGCCTGGAACTCCTTCGTATAACGAGTCTTTCCGGTCATGTTCCTAGTCTCCCATCAATGAGATAAAACACGGAACAAAAACCAGGTCACATCATTTCACGAAGATACGAGATTTAGATGGCAGTATCACCTACGCGCAGATCAAAAACGATCCGGCATTCACCAATATGGAATTCCTGGCAAATTCAAATGGCAGTTTCTTCAGGCTGACGCCAGCCGAATATCGGCGATTCGAAGAACTCATCGGGCAGAATAATGCCGCTGATGACGAGTCAATTCCCGATGCAGCCACTCCGTACGGCGATGAACAATTTCTGAACGAAGTGTATGTCTCCCCCACTGAATTGGAGGATATGAAGGCGTTGCTGCGTGGCAAGAAGAATCTCATTCTCCAAGGTGCTCCAGGGACCGGCAAAACATTTGCAGCGAAGCGACTGGCCTACGATCTGCTGGGAGAGCGCGACGATAGCCGCATCGAATTCGTCCAATTCCATCAGAACACCTCATATGACGATGTCGTATATGGGTACCGTCCCGACGGAACAGGTTTTACCTCCAAACCCGGCGTATTCACCACGTTCTGCGATCTTGCGCGCAAGGATGCCAGCCGCCCTTATGTATTCATCATCGATGAGATCAACCGAGCGAACGTGTCCAAGGTATTCGGTGAATTGCTCATGTGCATCGAGGCCGATCATCGTGGAGAATCCGTCGCATTATCTCTGACCGGTAAACCATTCAGCGTGCCCGCCAATGTGTTCGTCATCGGCATGATGAACACCGCCGATCGTGGTCTGGCCCTGATCGATTATGCATTGCGTCGTCGCTTCGCGTTTTTCGAGATGCATCCAGCACTCGGCAACATGAATTTTCGTACCAGCCACCATCGTTCCTGATACGTCGATATGGCGTCTGGTGGAGGCAACGATCAAGCTTAATGACATTATCGCCAGAGACCCTGCGCTCGGCGAGGGATTCGCTATAGGGCATAGTTATTTTTGCAGTGAGAATGCCGACCCCACTCGTATCATACGGTACGAGATCGCGCCGCTGCTACGCGAATACTGGTTCGACCAACCAGACAAAGCACGGAGAGAAATCGCCGTGCTGGAGCAGTCCATATGACCGACAACCGTTCTCACATCGTCATCCGCAACATCTTCGAGATGCTGGCCTATGCGTGCAAGGCAATCGATTCCATCGAACGACGACAGCTCGATACCGAATCATTCGACACTTTCGAGGATCTGCTGGCCGCTATTCTTGCCGTCGGCATGGCGAATCAGATTCGGCGCGGGCTCGAGCACGAATACCATACCGTGCGCAGCGAGGATTACGCGATACGGGGAAGACTTGATCTAGCCGGCACTGCACATCTGCGTATGGCCGGTAGCATGAAGGCGTCCTGCCTCTATGACGAATTCACTCCTGATACGGTGAAAAACCGTATCCTCGCGACGGCCGCCACATTGCTTGTCAGGTGTCCCCGAGTAAGCCGGAATCATGCTTTGACGCTCAAACGCGCGCTCATCTCCATGAACGACATTCCCCCAATCAGCACGGATGATATCGATTGGGAACGATTGCGTTATCATCACGGTAATGGCTCATACCAACTGCTCATGGGCATCTGCCACATGATCATCACCGCTCGAATTCCGATCATGAGATCCGGCACGGAAACCGTGGCGAGCATCCCGTGGGAGGACCATCTGCCGTGGATCTACGAACATTTCGTACTCAACTATTTCAGGTACTGGTATCCGGAACTGAAGCCCAATGCCGATACAATCAACAACGGACTCGGCGACGACATTCCCGCATGGCTTCCTCGACTTCAGACCGACATCACGCTTCGCTCAGACAACCGCAGACTCATCATCGACACGAAATGTTATGACCATATCCTGCAAGACGGTCGATTCGGCAATCCGATCATGACTCCGGCCAACCGTAACCAGATCTATTCATACGTCATGCACGCCGCATATGGGACCGATGATATCGTCTCCGGCATGCTGCTGTACGCGCAAACCGACAACGAACCACCCATCCATGACCACTGGCAGGAGACCGGACACGATTTCTACGCATGGTCCTTGGACTTAGGACAACCGTTCACGCGAATCACGGATCAGCTAGGTCAGATAGCGGCATTGCTGACTTTCCCCGCTTCGTGAGATCCGAAGAGTCCTGCCACGATGGAGTTTTCTGCATCTAAATGAGCGGCGCATTCCGTAAAGCCTGTGTGCCGGCATCTCCTATCGCGGTATCCGGAATGCCGATGAGTTCGATCGCCTGTGTGACGAGAACGATGATATCCGGCCCCTCACCTGTTACGGAACGGTACACTTCCTCGAAATCAAGATTGCCGTAGTCATGCACGATCCAGTCCCGGGTGCCGGCGATGGCTTTCCATGCTACATCCGGCTGGGACGCAACAAACTGTTTCGACAGTTTCTTGACATGCTCACCGACCTGCGCGACCGCCATGGATACCGCATGCTGGCGAAGCTCATCCTCTTCGAACTGTTCGAGTGTAACCCCGTTCAGAAACGACAATGCCAATTCAAGCTCATGACGTATCTGCAGCAGATGGATCAGATCTCGCTGAGGATCAGTTGCGGAGTGCGAACTGTTCATGCCTGCTCCTCATCATCGATCGGCAAAATACGCAAAATCGGCTTGGACATCACGTTGCGCACGAAGAGCGAGCGAATCATCTCATCATACGGTTTCTTTTCCGGCTGTGTGATGTAGTCGGTATCCACCAGATCGACATCGCGACCGAACGCATCTCGTAAGTCGTTTCTGAAATTCGATACCCTGCGTACCCTCATGTCGTCATGCGCGGTGCCATAGATGAAATCGACATCGGAATCCGGCCCTGCCTCGCCGCTGGCCATCGAACCGAACAAATACAGTTCGGTGATTCCATACCGGCGTGCAAGCGGTCGTGCAAGCATGGCGATATCGGACGGCGAGGGAGCCTTCTCCTCGCCGTTTGTCCTCACTGCCGAAGTCATTGCCGCTGTCATGACTTCATCTTATCCTCACCGCTTCCGAGCCGAGTTCATATGTTCGGCCGTCCCTCACTCCAACGCGGCAACGGCCGGATAGAGGGATGTGAAGCGGGGGTAGAGGGCGTCGTAGGCGCGGGCGGCGGATTCGTTCGGGTCGTAGGTGGTGGTTTCGGCGACGGCGGCGACCAAATCGGGACGGTCGAAGACGAGCGAGGCGAGCGCGACGGCGGGCAGGATGTCGGCGTTGGCGAACACTTCGACCGGATGGTGCAGCATGTCGGCCATGATCTGGCACCATGCGGTTTCGCGTGCGCCGCCGCCGATCAGCGAAATCGAGGTCGGCGGCTCGTCGAAGCTTTCCATGCCCTGACGGATGGAGAACGCGACGCCTTCGAGCGCGGAGCGCAGCATGTCGGCGGCGGTCGTGGCCGGCGACAGCCCCACGAATGCGCCGCGCACGGACGGGTTCATCACCGGGAACCGCTCCCCCACCAGATACGGCAGGCACAGCACGCCGTTCGCTCCCGGCTCGGACGACTCAATCAGGTCGTGTGCGCGGTCGTAGTCGCCGTCGGCGAACAGGCCTGTCGCCCAACGGTGCACGTCGCCGGCGTTGAGGAACGGCACCGCGTTCACGAATCCGCTCGCCACACCGAACGCGAGGTTCGCCGCGCCCGGCTTGTTCACGAACGGTTCGGGCGAGACGGTGGCGATCCAGCCGGAGGTGCCGAGGTTGATGTTGTATTGGCCTGGCCGGGTGACGCCGCTGGCGAACGTGGTGGCTCCCGCGTCGCCGATGCCGGCGTACACGGCCGTGCCCGCCGCGAATCCGGTCTCCTCGGCTGCAGCGGCTGCCAACGAGCCGACGATGTCCTGCGGACGATGCAGTTCGGGAAGCAGCGTGGCGTCGATGCCGGCCGCCTCGCACAGTTCCCCGTTCCACCGCCCGGTACGGATGTCCATCGCGCCGGCGGTGGAGCAGGCGGCCACGTCGCCGATCGTGACGCCGGTCAGACGCGCGATGAGATAATCCTTGGAACTGATGAGCACGTGCGCGGTCCGTGCGAACGCGTCCGGTTCACGCTCGCGCATCCACATGAGTTTCGGCAGCGGCAGGCATCCTTCGAGCCGGTTGCCGACCGTGGCAAGGAACCGTTCGCGACCGCCGTGGTATGCGCCGGCGAGCGCATCGGCCTGCGTTTCGGCGCGACCGTCCGAGTACAGGATGGCGTGGCGCACGGGTTTGAGATCGGTGCCAAGCGCGATAACGTCCTGCATCTGCCCGCTGAAGATGATGCCGGCGATATGAGCCGGGTCGAAATCATGATCGTCGCGCGCCGCGTCACGCAGCATCGTATGCGCGACCTCGCACATCACCCGCCACCATTGCTCCGGGTCCTGTTCGCGCACGCCGTCGTCGACGATCAGATCGAGATCGCCGCTCGCCGAGGCGACGATACGGCCGGCATCGTCCACGAGCGCGCCTTTGATCGCCGTCGTGCCCGCATCGAACACCGCCGCATACCGTGTACCACGCCCGTCGTCGGCCGCCGCGGCCATACCGTTTATATCAGCCATGCTCATGACATTCATGGTAGGTGCATGCTGCCTGTTCGTCGACGATCATTCCATGCCAGCCCATATATATCCACGACGTGCGCATACCGTCCGCGCATCGAACCTGTTCCTCGCCAGCGCCACACACAGTACTCTTCCGCGGCAGTCCTGCGCTGAAGGCGCAAATCATCGGCGGCGGTTCCGTAGAATGTCGTGTGTTGAAGATCGGCACCGCCCGTGACATGCGGTGCAATCGACGAACGGAGGATTCATGGCGATTCAATCGACGATCATGCTGAACAACGGCACGGTGATCCCGCAGGTCGGCTTGGGCGTGTTCCAGACGCCGGACGGCGAGACGACAACGAACGCGGTCGAGGCCGCGCTCGCATCCGGCTACCGTCATATCGACACGGCGATGATCTATGGCAACGAACGTTCCGTGGGTGAGGGCATCCGCCGGTCTGGCGTGTCTCGCGACGATATTTTCCTCACGACGAAACTGTGGAACGACGACATCCGTGCCCGCCGCGGCAAGGACGCGTTCGAGGAGAGCCTGGAGCGTCTCGGCGTCGACTATGTGGATCTGTATCTGATCCACTGGCCGGCCGACGGCTGGCAGCAGGCGTGGGATGACCTGCAGGAGATCTACGCCTCCGGCCGCGCGAAGGCCATCGGCGTGAGCAACTTCCAGCAGCATCATCTCGAGGAGCTGCTGCGCGACAGCAGCGTGACGCCGGCGGTCGACCAGATCGAATCGTCGCCGCAGTTCGCCAATCAGCAGCTCATCGACTTCCTTGCCGGCCGGGGCATCGCCGCGGAGGCGTGGAGTCCGCTGGGCGGCACCGGCGGCAACCTGCTTTCGAATCCGACGCTGGCCGAGATCGGCGCCAAGTACGGCAAGTCGCCGGCGCAGGTGGTGATCCGCTGGCATATCCAGCGCGGCGTGGTGGTGCTGCCGAAGTCCACGCATGCCGAGCGCATCCGTCAGAACTTCGACGTGTTCGATTTCACGCTGTCCGATGCGGATATGGCTACGGTCAACGCGATCGACACCGGAAAGCGCAACGGCGCGGACCCGGACAACTTCGATTTCTGACGATTCGTGCGGCCGGCTCATATCCATAGCCGGCCGGCACTGCGGCTTCTGCCATGGGCTGCACTCCGCTCCGTATCGGAAACGCATCCCGTGGCGGAAGCGTTCTTGCACGACGATCCGGATGCATCCGGTATTCCGAGGTCAGAACGTCAGACGCATCTGATGCCAGACGACGTCGCCGTGGGTGGAGTCGGAGATGCCTTCGTCCACGTAGCCGAAGCGGGCGTAGAAGCCGACCAGCCGGTCCTTGCAGGTCAGCACCAACCCGAGCCGGCCGGCAGCCCGCGCATCGGTGATCACACGGCGCATGAGCAGACTCGCGTAGCCCCGATGCTGCCAAGCAGGCGCGGTGTCCACGCCGAAGATCATCTGCCAGTCGCCGTGCGGATCATGCCGGGACGGATCATCGTACATGTCGTCATCCAGATCACGGTCGTCGGTCGCGAACCCGTTGATGAACGAGATGATCGAACCGTCCTCGCCGCACAGCAACCAGAAACATTCCGGATATGCGGCCAGCCGTTCGCGGATCGTCGCCGCGCCCGCCGCCTCGGCCGGCGGAAAGCACGCCGTCTCGATCGCAGACAGCTCCGCGGCATCCGCCGCAGTCGCATGCCGTATCGTCAGGTTCATCTCATCAGCCATCAGTTCGTTCATGCCCACCATTTATATCGCATAACTGATTATCGGAATATGCAATGTGCGTTTTTTGCACATTGCCTTTCGTCTCCGGTACACCGTTCCTAGTACTTTGTCGAGTTTAATGTGATGGGTTTGACGCTCCCTCAGTCCGCTTCGCGGACAGCTCCCTCAGCCGAGGGAGCCAAGAAATAAGAAACGTCAATTCAAGTCCGACGAAGTACTAGGTTCATCGATGGTTGAACATTCTTCGCCAAGCAATTCCACCACTTGTGTCAGCCGGTGATCAGGGGGCCGAGCGCGTCGTCGGGATCGGACGTGGGAGCGGCCGGGCGGCGAGCGGCATCGTCCCATGCCGACGATGAGGGGTACGCGTTCGCCGGCAAACCGTTCGCGTGCGATCCCGCGGCAGCGGCGGCCGGCACGTACCGGTAGACGGCGGCGGGCCGTTGGCGTCCCTCTCGCATCTTCTCCCCCGTTTCCTCGATCTGCCCGCTGGCGAGCATGCGCCGGCGGAAGTTCGCCAGGTCGACGGTCTCTCCGGTGATCGCCTCGACCACACCGTGCAGCTGGCGCAACGTGAACTCCGGGCCGACCAGTCGCGCAACGAGATCGGGATATTCGATGCGTTCGCGCAGCCGTCGCAGTGCATGATCGATGATCTCGCGATGATCGAACGCGAGCGCAGGCAGATCGTCCTCCGCGAACCAGCGCACGTTGTCCGCTTCGGCGAAGTCACGGGTTTCGGCACGGCCGACCAACGCCCAGTAGACGATCGACACCATCGGCAGACCGCCGCGCGAACGGTCGGGGCCGCCGAACGTGTGCAATTGCTCGAGATACTGCGGATGCAGGTCGGTGGTCGATTCGAGCGCGAGATACGCGGACTGCTCGAGCGACAGGTCGGCGCGAAGATCGCCGCCGGGCAGCGCCCACTGCCCCAGATACGGCTGGCGCACGCGACGCACGAGCGGCATCCACAGGCGGCTCCGTCCCGCATCGTCCGGCATGCCGAGCGCCAGGATCACCACCGATATGCCGATCTGCGGCGGCTGATGCCGTCGCTCGGAAACGTTCCCATAGCCCATACGGCAGTAATCTACTCCCCTGCCGCGTCCTCGCCGTTTCCGCTGACCGCGTCGGCCGATTCCGGCAGGAACGGCGCCAGCGACGGCAGCTGGTCCAGCGAATCCAATCCCATGTAGTCCAGGAACAGCGGCGACGTGGCCAGCAACGCGGCGTGCGACTCGGGATCGGTGCCGTTCTGGCGGATCAGTCCGCGCACCGACAGCGAGCGGATCACGCCGTCCGAATTGACGCCGCGGATCGCCGCGACCTGCGCGCGCGTGACCGGCTGCTGATAGGCGATGATCGCAAGCGCCTCCAACGCGGCCTGCGACAGGCGGGCGGTCTGGCCGTCTGTGACGAACGCGGAGACGACTGGCTCGTACACGGCGCGGCTCGCGTACTGCCAGCCGCGGGCGGAACGGCGCAGTTCGAAGCCGCGATGCTGCTCGTCGTATGTGTCGTGCATGGTTTCGAGCGCCGTGGTGATTGTGGACTCGTCCGCGCCGAGCACCCTTGCCAGGTCCGCAGCCTGCTGCGGCTGGTCGGCGGCCATCAGGATCGCCTCCAGGCAGCCGGTCAGACCGCCCGGATACTCGGATGCGGCGGTCGCGGCCGTATCGGTACGGTTGTTGTTGGTATCGCTCATGCAAAGTCCTTTTCGCTGATGTCCGCATATCCGTCGTCTCTTGCGCCCGGCACCCAGCGCAAGTGCAGCGCCTCATATGCGCCGTCCTGCCTAAACTGCACGCTCCCCTGTTTGAAGAACGCGAGCACCGCGAGGAACCGGGCCACGGTTTCGATGCGACCGTTCGCATCCGCGGTGAGTTCCGCGAATGTCATCGACGCGCCTTCGGGCAGCGAACGCAGCCGTTCGCGCACCACGGCGGCCTGTTCGCGCAGGTCGACCAGGGGTACGTGCAGTTGGTGCGTCGAGACTTCGCTGGCGGGCGCGTTCGCGATTGCCGTGGCCGCCAGCTGCCGCAGGTCGTCCGGCGTGAGCGTCCACACGAGTTCCGGCAGGAGGGACGCGACCGCGTCATCCACCGTGCCGGGATGTGCGAAACGGCCCGAGTTCGCGGCGATGCGGCGACGGAAATCGGCGGCCGCGGTTTTGAACGCGCGGTATTGCAGGAGCCGGGCGAACAGCAGGTCGCGTTCGCGCAACGCCTCGAGGCTCTGCTCGTCGCGGGCCGTGTCGTCGTCGCCGGGCAGGAGCACGACGCTTTTCGCCTCGACGAGCACGCTCGCCACGTCGAGGAACGCGCTCGCCGCGTCCATGTTGTGGGCGATGTCCATGCCGCGAACGTATGCAAGAAACTCCTCGGTGATCGCGGACAGCGACACCTCGGTCAGGTCGAGACGACGGTTCGCGATCATGCCGAGCAGCACGTCGAACGGCCCGGCGTACACGTCGAGGTTGACGTGGAACCCGGCGTCGACGGCCGTATCCGTATCGTTGGCGATGTTGTCGACCGCTTCCACGGCGTCGCGCGGCATGGCGGACCCGTCGGGCATGGCAGTGCGTCCCATATGCTCGTTACCTCGGTCTGGGATTGCGGAGGATTCAGGCGATCACGCGACGGGCGACCAGCTCGCGTGCGACCTCGCGGTACTCCTTGCTGGTCTTGTGGTTCGGCGCGAAGATCGTGATCGGCGCGGCCGCGACCGTGGAGTCGGGCAGTTTGATCGACCGGGAGATGACCGTGTGGAAGACCTTGTCCTTGAACGCCTCGTAGATGCGCTGCAGCACCTCTTCGCAGTGCAGGGTGCGCGTGTACATGGTCACGAGCACGCCGTAGATCTCAAGGCCGGGGTTGATGCGGCTCTGAACCTTTTCGATCGACTGCATGAGCAGGGCCACGCCGCGCAGCGCGAAGAATTCGGCGGCGACGGGGATGATCACGCCGTCGGCCGCGGTCAGGGCGTTCACGGTGAGCAGACCCAGCGACGGCTGGCAGTCCACGATGATGACATCGTATTCGTTCTTGATCGGACGCAGCACGCTGGCGAGGATCTGCTCGCGACCGACCTCGGTGACGAGCTGCACTTCGGCGGCCGACAGGTCGATGTTCGCGGGGATGATGTCGAGGTTCTCGAATTCGGTGTGCTGGATGACCTCGTGCACGTCGAGACGCGGATTGAACAGGGCCGTGTAGATCGTGTTGTCGATGTTGTTCGCGTTGATGCCCAAGCCGACGCTCGCCGCGCCCTGCGGGTCGAAGTCCACGATGAGCACGCGGCGGCCGTACTGGCTCAACGCCCCGGCGATGTTGATGGAACTGGTGGTTTTGCCGACGCCGCCTTTTTGGTTGCACATGGCAATCACCCTTGCCGGGCCGTGCTGGCGCAGCGGCTCCGGGGCGGGAAACGTCTCGTATTCACGTCCAAGCAGATCGGTAGGCATAATGCCTCCCATCATAACATCAGTCCCCGCCGGCGTGCCGCCGCTGATGTCGTCGTGCCGTCGCACATCGTCATCGTGCGCGTGGATGCGCGGTCAGGTACGTTTCGATCAATGTTTCGGGGCTGACATGCGTGTAGATCTGCGTGGTGGTGACCGATGCGTGGCCGAGCAGCTCCTGCACGGTGCGCACGTCCGCGCCGCCCTGGATCAGATGCGTGGCGAAGGAGTGACGCAGCGTGTGCGGATGCAGCGGCTTGTCGATATGCGCGCGTTCGCCGGCGAGTCTGATGATCTCCCAGACCGACTGGCGGGACAGTCTGCGCCCGCGTTTGTTGAGGAAGATCGCACGGCGTTCGGGATTGCCGCGGGCGACGCGCGCCTCCAGCACCGGACGAGCGATGCTCAGATACCGGCGCATCGCCTCGCACGCGTAGGAGCCGAGCGGCACGAGCCGCTGTTTGGACCCCTTGCCCATGAGCCGGGCGACATGCTCGTCCAGATCGATGTCGTCGAGGTTCGCCCCGACCGCCTCCGATACGCGCGCGCCGGTGGCGTACATGAATTCGAGCAGCGCCTTGTCGCGGCATGCGACCGCGCCTTCGAACGTGCCGGCCTGCGCCCCGTCCGGTACCGGTACGGCGTCGAGCAGGCGCGCCACCTCGTCCACGGTGAGCACGTCGGGCAGTGTGCTCGCGCCTTTGGGAGCCTTGATGCCGGCGGACACGTCGTCGCGCACCGCGTGTTCGGCCAGCGCGAACCGGTGGAACATGTGTACGCTGGCGAGACGCCGCGCCTTGCTGCGTGCGCTCTCCCCCGCCGCATCGAGATATGCGACGTAATCCTCGATGTCCTGCTTGCCGATCGCATCCGGCTTCACGACGCCGCGGTCGGCAAGCCATGCAATGTATTTGTCGAGGTCGGATTCGTATGCCGTGACCGTCGCCTTCGACAGTCCTCGTTCCACGTCGATATGCGCGATGAACCGCTCTTCCAATCGCGCCAGCTCGTTGTCTTTGTTTCCCATATCGGCCCATGATATGCGAGAACCCCGCACTATGGCGGGGTTCCGTTACGCGATCAGTCCACAGGACCGTCTGTTTCACGCCCGACGCGCTGCCGCGCGTCCTTCGCGGATACCCGTATTGCATCCGCTCACCTCGGCTACCGACAGTCCACAGGACTGTCAGTTTCACGCCTCGGCAGGAGCGTTCACGTCGGCCGGCAGGGCGTTCTTGGCCTCGGCGACGATGGCCTTGAAGGTCTCCGGATCGGAAACGGCGAGCTCGGCGAGAGCGCGGCGGTCCAGCTCGATGCCGGCCAGCTTCAGGCCCTGCATGAAGCGGTTGTAGGTGATGCCTTCGGCGCGGACGGCGGCGTTGATGCGCTGGATCCACAGCTTGCGGAAGTCACCCTTGCGAGCCTTGCGGTCGCGGAAGTTGTAGGTAAAGGAGTGGAGCAGCTGCTCCTTGGCCTTGCGGTACAGGCGGGAGCGCTGGCCGCGGTAGCCGGAAGCCCTCTCGAGAACAACGCGACGCTTCTTGTGGGCGTTCACTGCGCGCTTGACACGTGCCATAATCTATTCCTCAGCTTTCTAAAACGTTTTTTCGCGAATCGGCTTCAGGCGGCTCAGCGGCCCAGCAGCTTCTTCATGACCTTGGTCTGCGACGGAGCCAGCACGGCATCGGCCTTCAGGGCGCGACGCTTGCGAGCGGACTTGTGCTCCAGGTTGTGGCGCATGGCGCTGCCATTCTGAACCAGCTTGCCCTTGCCGGTGACGCGGACGCGCTTGGACGCGGCGGAATTTGTTTTCATCTTCGGCATTGCTGCCCTCCTTGTTGGTTACTTCTTTTCGGAAGTCGTGTTGTCTTCGGTGCCGTTGACCGCGGCCTTCGCCTCGGCTGCGGCCTGTGCCTGGGCCTCCTGCTTGGCGGCCAGACGAGCGGCCTGGCGCGCCTGGCGTTCGGCGCGGGACTGGTCGCCGCGGCGGCGCTGTTCGGACTGCGTGTGCACCTTCTTGCCCTTGGGCGCAAGCGTCATGATGATGTTGCGGCCCTCCTGCTTGGGAGCGGACTCGATGGTACCGTACTCCTGCACGTCGTCGGCCAGTCGCTGCAGCAGTTCCACGCCGCCGATCGGGCGGGACTGTTCGCGGCCGCGCAGCATGATCGTGACCTTGACCTTGTCGCCGCCGCTCAGGAAGCGGGTGACATGGCCCTTCTTGACTTCGAAGTCGTGGTCGTCGATCTTCAGGCGGAAGCGGATCTCCTTGATCTCCGCGGTGCTCTGGTTGCGGCGGGCTTCGCGAGCCTTGATCTTCTCGTTGTACTTGAACTTGCCGTAGTCGATGAGCTTGGCGACCGGAGGCTTCGCGTTGGGTGCCACCTCGACGAGATCGAGGTTCGCTTCCTTGGCCAGGTTCAGGGCGACGGAAGTCGCGATGACTCCCACCTGCTCGCCGTTCGGTCCGATCAGACGCACCTGGGAGACGCGAATCTCGTCGTTAATGCGTGGTTCGTCGCTAATGATGACTCCAATCCTCATGTTCCTTCAGCAGGTCACCCCGGACGGACGCGATGCATCGCACGAATTCATGGCATGCCATAGCAGACGTCAACCTACGTCCTCAACACATCGAATCATGTGCTTCATGTCGTTCGCGACATGTTCCGGCGTCTCGCCGCCGGTCTTGGCTGTTGCCGTGAACCCGAGGCCATGACAGGCTTCCAGGTGGGGTTGCCCCGCTTTCTTGATTTCTCAAGCCTTGTAGATAATACCATATGCCTCGACCTGCGCGTGTCGCGGCCGAACGGCGGCCGATCGGCGACCGTATACAGCCGATCGCAGCCGTCCCGCGACCGATCCCAAGGTCAGGCGAACACGGTCTGTACCAGCACCATATACAGGATCGTGCCGCCCGCGATCGACAGCAGCATGTTCTTCTTCCACATATGCAGTCCGATGATCGCCAGCATCGCGATCGCCTCAGGGATGCCGTGGCTGCCGGAAGTCAGCGACACGTCCTTGAGCGAATACACGACGAGCAGTCCGGTCATCGCATACGGCAACACCTTGCCGAGGTAGCGCACGAACCGTGGCGGCTCCTTCGATTCGGGGAACAGCAGGAACGGCACGAACCGGGTGAGCATCGTGCCCAACGCGACGACCGCGATCGTCGCCACGGCCTGCCACAGGCTCATCGTCATCGTCCGTCCTCCTTGCGCCCATCACTATGTCCGCGCTGTCCGTCGTCCGCCGCCGCAGCAGCGATCGCAGCCCTGGCCCGTTCGTCCGTCTTGACGTCGTCCAGATACGGACGCAGCGCGACGAACAACGCCAGCATCAGCACCAGCGAGGGAATCATGAACCGGTCCGCGCCGAACACCAGCAGACACGCGGCCGACGCGAGCACGCCGACCATCGCCGGCACATGCCGCTTCTCCCCCATCCACTGATCGAGGAAGATCACCAGGAACAGCGCGGTCAGCACGAATTCGATGCCGCGCGTCGAGAACGGCAGCAGCCCGCCGACCAGCCAGCCGAGCGCCGTGCCGCCGATCCAATACCAGCGGTTGAGCAGCGAGACGAACAGCATGAACCAGCCGCGGTCCACGTCGTCCGGGATCTTCGCGGACGAGTTGATCGCGAACGTCTCGTCGCACATCGCGAAGATCAGGTACGGCTTCTTCCAACCCATGTTCCTGAACTTGCCGAGCATCGACAGACCGTAGAACAGGTGCCGCGCGTTGACCATGATCGCCAGCAGGAACGCGGCGATCGGGTCGAACGCCGACAGCAGCAGGTTCACTGTGACGAATTCCATCGATCCGGCGAAGATGAAGAACGCCATCGAGACCGGATACCAGAACGCGAAGCCCTTGGCGTGCATGAGCAGGCCGTACGAGCAGCCGAGGAACAGGAATCCGGCGGCGATCGGCAGGGTCAGCGGCATCGCGGCCCCGAACGCGCGGGATATCACGCCCCTGTTGGTGCCGTCGTCCGTGCCGCCTCCGCCAGCGAGTCGCATGTCGCCTCCCGTTGTTTCATCCGCCGTTGTGCCGTGACCTTATCTTAGACCGCGCGCCGACAGAACACCGGCCGGAGACCACGCGCTCACGAGGACAGCGGCAAGGTGATGAGCATCGCGGTGCCGCCCGGCGACGACGATTCGACGTCCAGCGTGCCGCCGTAGCGGTCGGCCACGTCGCGGGCGAGCGCGAGTCCCAGCCCGTAGCCCTGGTGCGCGGCGCCGTCGTCGTCGCGGGCGAACCGGCGGAACAGCCGCTCCGGGTCGCCGCCGATGCCAGGTCCGCGGTCGGTCACGCGGATCGCCGCGTCGCCGTGACGGTAGCCGAGCGATACGGTGACCTCGGAGCCGTCCGGCGCGTGCGCGACCGCATTGTCGAGCACGGCCACGACGCAGCGCGACAGGCCGACCGCATTGCCGGAGACGACGAAATGGTTCCGTTCGCCGTCGATGCGCGTGGCGATCGTCACCTTGCGTTTGTCGGCGAGCGGACGCACCGCGTCGGCGGACTGTTCGATCACGCCGGCGAGCGCGACCGGTTCGGTGTTGACCGCGCCGCGTGCGGCGACGAGCAGGTCGGTGAGGATCGCGTTCATGCGGTCGACGTCGCCGCGCAGGTCGGCGAGCGGCTTGTCGATGCTCTGGCCGTGCGAGCGGCGGAAGTCGATGAGATCGATGCGCGTGGAGATGACGGCGAGCGGCGTTTTCAGCTCGTGGCTGGCGTCGGCGACGAAATCCTTCTGCAAGGCGAAGGCGCGTTCGAGCGGTTCGACCTCCTTGCGCGAGTAATGCCATCCGACGATGGCGACGGCGGCGATCACGCCCACGACGAAGAGCAGGGTGAAGGCGACGGCCTTGCGCGTGTCGATGACCATCATGCCGGAGCCGAACTGTTCGGTCACGGACATGGCGTTCGGGTCGAGGCCGCGTTCGGTGAATTCGTGGCGTGAGCCGAGCAATACGCCGGCGACGAACAGGATGCCGCCGATCAGGGTGACGATGCTCATGGCGATGGTCATGCGCAGGCTGATCAGCCCGGCTTTCGTGCGACCGGGCCGCAGTCCGTCGCGCAGGACGGCGGCGATGGACTGCCATCCGTGGTGTTTCGTGTCGTTCATGAGTCCAGGTTTCTCGTACAGGATGGTGATGACGGCCGGGACCGACGCCGGTCAGCGGGCCATCGGGCTGCCGATGCGGTAGCCGCGCCCGCGTACCGTGTCGATGATCGTACGGTCGGTTTTGCCGCGCACGTAGGAGACGTACACGTCGACGGTGCCCGCGTCGGCGCCGTCGGAGAACACTTGGCCGAGCAGTTCGTCGCGGGAGAACACGTGGTCGGGCGACGCGGCGAGCGTGGCGAGCAGCTTCGTCTCGGAGTCGGTGAGCGAGACGGCGCGTCCGTCCGGGTCCTCGATGAGGTTCGACCCGGGCTTGAGCAGCCAGTCGCCGATCGCGACGCCGGCGGCCTGCGCGTGGAATCCACGCAGCAGCGCGCGCAATCGGGCTTCGAGTTCGACGAAGTGGAACGGTTTGGCGAGATAGTCGTTGGCGCCGGAGTCGAGTCCTTCGACGATGTCGTCGACGCCGGACAGGGCGGTGAGCACGAGCGCCGGAACGGCGATGCCGCTGCCGCGCAAGGTGCGGATGAGGTCAAGCCCGTCGCCGTCCGGCAGACGACGATCAACCACGAGCACGTCGTAACGGCCGGATTGCAGCCGCTTACGGGCGGCACTCACCGATTCGACCCAGTCGACACGGTAGTCCGGGTCGAGCATTTCGCTGGTCATCGAACCGAGGTTCGGATCGTCTTCGATCAGCAGCACCGCGGGCAGCAGCAGTCGCATCGGATCGTGCATCGCATCGGTCGCACGCTGTCCGCCGCCGGTGTTCGTCTCATTCATCGTCCATCACGTTCCTCATTGTAGTGTCCGCGGGAATCGGTCCCGGGCAGTCAGATCCATCGTTGCGCACGTGTCTGCGAGCGGCCGCGCAACCTTCCTGCTATCGCATCGTCCACTCAATGCCAAGCCGTCTAAGAGAACGCTTAGAATCGCCGCAAATGGCCGTATCGTCGCGTTTCCTCGTAGCATTGCGAGCATGAAGACAAGTACTCAACCACTGTTCACGGCAGAACATGCGACGTGCCGGATGCCGAAGACGACGACGGCCGTGGCGGACGACTCGGTGCGGCTGCCGTCGCTGTTCCGCGGCTTCGAGCGTAGGCATGACGACGTCGAGTTCAAGACCATTTTCTCCGACGTGGCGTTCACGCTGCATCGCGGCGACATCGTCGATCTGGTCGGCCCGTCCGGCACCGGCAAGAGCACGCTGCTGACGACCGTCGCGCAGCTCAACCCGTATGCGAGCGCCGATCTGACGTTGGAGGGCACGCCGAGCACGGCGATGACGCCGGAACGCTGGCGTCGCGAGGTCGCGTACCTGCCGCAGCGGCCGACGCTGACCGGTTCGAGCGTGCGCGAGGCGATTCTCATGCCGTTCACGTTGCGCGTGCACCGGTTCTCCGACGACGGCTCGTCGCTGGAGGAGCGCCGGCCGGACGAGGCGACGCTGCGGCGCACGTTGAACACGGTGGGCTGTTCGGACATCGAGTTGGAGCGTCCGCCGCAGGATCTGTCGGTGGGCCAGCAGGCGCGCGTGTGTCTGCTGCGCACGCTGCTCACGTTGCCGAAGGTGATGCTGGCCGACGAGGTCGATGCCGGTCTGGACGAGGAGAACGCGGACAAGGTGGGCGATATCCTCGCGTATGCGGCCCGGGAGAAGGGCATGGCGATCGTGCGTGTGCGGCATCGTGCGGCGGATGGCCGGGCGACGCGCACGCTGCATCTTGAGGCGGGCGTGCTGACGGAGATCACGGGGGATGCCGCGGACGCGCCCACGCAGGCGCATGGCGGCGAACGTAAGGAAAGCGAGGCGGCGCGATGAGCACCGGGAATGCGGGAGCCTATCCCATTGACGTATGGGGTCTGATCATCACCATCGTGCTGGTGGCCGTGGCCGCCGGATTGTCGTATGCGATGCGGCTCGGCGTGCACCGGCAGATGCTGTGGGCGACGATCCGTTCGCTCATCCAGCTGCTCGCGATGGGCTACATCCTCAAGTTCGTCATCGAACAGAACAACCCGTGGCTGGTGTTCGCACTGATCGCGGTGATGATTCTCGCGGCCGTGCAGATCACGATGTCGCGTGCGACGAACATTCCGCGATCGGTCATGCCGTCGGTGTTCCTCACCCTGACGGCGAGCGTGATATTGCAGGTGTGCGTGGTCACGGAGATGGTAATCCGCCCGCATCCGTGGTATGCGCCGACCGTGCTGGCGACGATGAGCGGCATGCTGCTGGGCAATGTGGTGTCGGCGATCGCCGTGGCGATGAGCCGGTTCTTCTCCGACATGGACGCGCGGCGCTATGAGATCGAGATGATGCTCAGCCTGGGCGCGACGCCGTTCGAGGCGGCCAAGCCGTCGATCATCTCATCGGTCAAGCTGGGCATGATCCCGACGATCTCGCAGCTCGCATCGAGCGGCATCGTGCTGATTCCGGGCATGATGGCAGGACAGGTGATCGCGGGCGCCGACCCGTTGACGGCCGCGAAATACCAGTTCGTGGTGCTGGCGGTGATCAGCGCGCTCACGTTGATGGCGGATTCGCTCATCATGATCCTGATCTACAAGACCTCGTTCACGGCCCTGCACCAGTACAAGACCGCCGACGCGCGATAGCGCGGGGCGGTTCGCGGCGGAATCGTGCTACGCGCGATCGATCAAGCGGCTTCGCTGCGAGTATTATGGACGGACTTCGTCCGCGTTGTCGTTGGCGGCTGGCGCCGTGTAGGTGCCCCACCCGTCAGCTTCAGGACACCCGCTCTGCTATGGACGACCTGACGGCCGCGGTGTCGTAAGCGGCTTCGCCGCGAGTACCCCAACCCGGCGCTTCGCTGCCACCCGTCCTGCAATTACGGACGGACTGCGTCCGCGCTGTTGTTGGCTCGCCTGTCGGCTCGCACTTCGCCTACAAACGCCGCCGGCGTTTGCTTCACGGCGAAGTCCCTGAAAGGGGAGGGAAAGATCAAAACACTTCCCTCCCCTCTTAGGGGAGGGTGCCCGGCGTAGGCCGGGCGGGTTGGGGTACTGCGGCGAAGCCGCTTAATACAACGCGACCGTCAGGTCGTCCATACCTCAAAGCCGGGTGCTCAGCGACCCATGCGGAACGGGGCGCGCTTGATCTTGGAGTGACGGCGGCGCGGACCGTCCGTGTTGCCGTATTTGGCGATCATACGCCGCTCGTGGCGCTTGACGGCCTCGCCGCGTTCGTCGGTGATGATGCGGTTTTCGTCCTTGCGGTGGATGCGCTTGCCTCCGCCGTTGCCGTCATGGCGACGCGACTGGTACGCATCGTGACCGGCACGCCCGTTGCGGGCTTGACGGTCGCGGTCGGATGAACGGCCGACGCGATCACGGTCGCGGTCGGCACCGCGGCTCCTTCTGTCGTTGCGTTCGTCGGACGATGTGGCCCGGCGATCGGCCCGATCATCATGCTTGCCCGGCGTACGCGGCTTGCCGCCGCGGCGCTCCTCGGGATGTTCGAACAGGTAGTCGCGGCGTTCCAACGCGGGATCGCTCAGTCCCGCCCGGCGTTCGGCGCGGTTCTGCTTCGCGGGCTTGGTCTCGACGGTCTCCTGCGCGGCGGCCTGTGCGCGTTCGAGCCGTTCGGCCGCGCGGCGACGGCGACGTTCCTTCTTCATCGCGTTGCGCTCATGCATCAGCCGTTCCGCACGCTTCTGGCGGCTCTCGCCGCCCGTCTCGTCGGCGTCGTCCACCAGATCGGTGCCGGGCATATGGCGAAGCGCCTTGCCCCGGTCGCCGCCCTTGCGATCACGCGACTTGCGTCCTCGACCGCCGGCCGGCTGTGTCTGCTCAAGGCTCCAGCCTTCCACCAGTTCGGCTCTCTCCCCCACCAGTTCGAGCACTTCGGGCGAATCGTGGCGCACCTTGACCGTCTCGGCCTCGATGCCGGCCGCCTTGAGCAGACGCCGGGCCTCGCGCCGCTGGTCCGGGGTGACGAGCGTGACCACGACACCGGACTTGCCGGCACGCGCGGTGCGTCCGGAACGGTGCACGAACGACTTCGGCCCTTCCGGCGGGTCGACCTGCACGACGAGCTCCACGTCGCTCACGTCGATGCCACGTGCGGCCACGTCGGTGGCGACCATCACGTTCACGTCGCCTTCCTCGAACGCGGCGAGGTTGCGGTCGCGCTGGTTCTGCGACAGGTTGCCGTGCAGCTCGGATGCGGGGATGCCGGACTGGGTGAGCTTCTTGGCGAGGTTCTTCGCCTGGTATTTGGTGCGCGTGAACAGGATGCGACGGCCCTTGCCGGAGGCGAGCGTGCGCACCATGTCGTTCTTGTCGGCCTTCTCGATCTCGAACACGTACTGTTCCATCATGTCGGCCGCGTCTTCCGGCTCGGCCACGCTGTGCACCTTCGGGTCGCGCAGGAATTCGCGCACGACCTCGTCGATGCCGTGGTCGAGCGTGGCCGAGAACAGCATGTGCTGCGCGTCGGGACGGATCTGTTCGAGGATGCGCTTGACCGGCGGCAGGAAGCCCATGTCGGCCATCTCATCGGCCTCGTCGAGCACGACGACCTGCACGTCGGACAGCACGAGCGCCTCCTGGCGCAGCAGATCCTCGAGTCGGCCCGGGCATGCGACGACGATGTCCGCGCCGGCCTTGAGGTCGCGGATCTGACGGCTGTATTTGACGCCGCCGTACACGGTGGTGGTGGTCATGCCCGCCATGCCGGCAAGCGGTTCGAGCACGTCGTTGATCTGGTTGGCCAGTTCGCGGGTCGGCGCGAGGATGAGTCCGCGCGGATGCGGCATGAAGCCGTCGGCCGTACGCTCCTCGTGGCGGGCGGCGCGGACGGCCTTGATGTTGCGGCGGTAGTCGGCCATCGGCATGCCCGGCTCCCATGCGGCCTCGCACAGGCGTGCGGCGAGCGGGATACAGAACGCGAGCGTCTTGCCGGAGCCGGTGCGGCCGCGGCCGAGGATGTCACGGCCGCGCAGCGAATCGGGCAGCGTGTCGGCCTGGATGGGGAACGCCTCGGTCTTGCCGTCGGCGGCGAGGACGCGCAGCAGCGGCTCGGGCACGCCGAGTTCGGCGAACGGGACCGGCTCGATGTCGACGGCGGCCGTGGTCACGGCGAACGGCTCGGCGGTTTCCTCAGTGAAGGTCTTCTTGGTCTTGGAGGGCTTCTTCTTGGTAAATTTCTTGGGCACAGCGGCCTTTCATGTCAGGTTCTCGCGCAAGGTGCGCAAACCTAGCCACTATAGCTGGTTCCCGGGATTTTTCCGCAATAATCCCGGGAACCACGGCCTGTGCGGTTTTCCGCCGGAAAGGGCGGCAATACGCCGATCCTCACATGTGCGTATGAGCGAAAATGTACGGTTTCCGGTCCCCGGGATGATTCCGCCCGATCCCGGGAACCCATCTCACACGTAGTTGCGTTCGATGAGAATGTCGGAGACGGTCAGGTTCGCGTCGTTGACGAGGTTGAACAGGATGACCTCGGCCAGTTCGGCCGGATTCATGAACGTGTGCTGCTTCTCCTCGGACACGTAATCGTGGCTGTCGCGGTAGAACGCGGTGTCGATGCCGCCCGGGTAGACGCCGACGATCTTCACGCTCGTGCCCTTGTAGGCCGCCTTGAGACTTTGCGTGTATCCCTTCTCGCCCCATTTGGTCGCGCAGTACACGGATTCGTTCGCGTTGCCGCGCGTAGCGGCGGTGCTCATCACGTTCGCGATTTTGAGATCGGTCTCCCCGTCGGCCTTGAGTGTTTCGACCGACCACAGGATCATGCCTTTCAGGCCCTTGAGGCACTTGTCGATGTCGGCGGCCTCATAGCCTGTCGGCACCTTGAACGACGGCTGGCCGGCATTGTTGACGAGCAGGTCGATATGGCCGAGCGCCTTGATTTCGGCGACGGACTGCCGAACGAACGCCTCGTCGGACACGTCGCCCACATAGCCGCGGTACACGTCGGACGGGAATTCCTCGGCGAGCGCGTCCTGGCGTTCGGCGTTGAAGTCGATGCCGGCGACGAACCAGCCGCGTTCGATGAGCTGCCGGGTCAGCTCGTAGCCAAGCCCGAGCGCGCTGCCGGTGACGATCGCGATCTTCTTGCCGTGTGCGGTTGCCATGATTGCCTCCTTGCCGTCGCGTGTATCGTGGGTCAGCTTACCGAATCGTCGTGACGCCACGAAAAACGGCTCCCCTCCTACTTATCGGAGGGAAGCCGTAACGATGGACGACGCGAGCCGGCTGTCGGCTACAGGATGTCCGGATCGTTCTTGTCGATGGTGCCGGTGGCCTTGCCGATGGCCTTGAGGCCGTGGTAGGCGACGAGGATCACGATCGTGCCGATGGCGATGCCGTTGAACTGGATGCCGTTGAACGCGAACTCGAACTGGCCGATGGCGATGATCATGACGATCGCGGCGACCATGATGTTGAGCGGCTTGTCGAAGTTGACCTTGTTCTCGACCCAGATGCGGATGCCCATCATGCCGATCATGCCGTAGAGCAGCGTGGTCACGCCGCCGAGCACGCCGGCGGGGATCGTGTTGATGATCGCGCCGAACTTCGGGCACAGGCTCAGCAGCAGGGCGAAGCCGGCGGCGCACCAGTAGGCGGCGGTCGAGTAGACCTTGGTGGCGGCCATCACGCCGATGTTCTCGCCGTACGTGGTGGTGCCGGAGCCGCCGCCGAAGCCGGCGATCGCGGTGCCCAGGCCGTCTGCGAACAGGGCGGTGCCCATCTGGTTGTCGTAGTCGCGGCCGGTCATCTGCGCGACGGACTTGACGTGGCCGACGTTCTCGGCGACGAGCACGAGCACGACCGGCAGGAACATCGGCAGGATGGAGAAGTCGACCTGCGGGGTGTGGAAGTGCGGCAGGCCGATCCATGCGGCCTTGCCGATGGCGGAGAAGTCGACCTGGCCGCGCGCGCAGGCGTACGCGTATCCGACGATCACGCCGAGCAGGATGTTGAGTCGGCCCGTCAGCCCCTTGAACAGCACGGCGACGAGCAGCACGGCGACCAGCGTGACGAGCGCGGTGTCGGGCGCGGCCTTGAAGTTGTTCCACACGCTCGGCGCGAGGTTGAAGCCGATGATCGCGACGATGGCGCCGTTGACGACCGGCGGCATGATGATGTCGATCCACTTGGAGCCGGCGTAGTGGACGGCCACGCCGACGAGCGCGAGCAGCAGGCCGGTGACCATGATGCCGAAGCTGGCGACCGCGGGGCCCTTGTGCGCGGTGGTGACGGCGGTGATCGGCGCGATGAAGCCGAACGACGAGCCGAGGTAGCTCGGCAGCACGTTCTTGTTGATGAGCAGGAACAGCGCGGTCGACAGCGCGGTGAAGAACAGCGTGGTCGACGGGTCGAAGCCGGTGAGGATCGGCACGAGGAAGGTCGCGCCGAACATGGCGACGACGTGCTGCGCGCCGATGCCGGCGGTGCGCGGCCAGGTCAGGCGTTCGTCGGGTTCGACGACCTCGCCGGGGGCGAGCGTCTTGCCGTCGCCGTGCAACGCCCATGTGAACAGGTTCTTCATAGATGAACTCCTTCGGTTCTCTCCGAGCGGGCGCGTTACGTCATGCGCCCGCGCATCGTGAGCCATTGTAGCCTGTTCACCAGTCCTTCACGTTTCGGTTCGGCCTTCCCGCTCCCCTAATCGGTCCCGCCGGCAGTCTTCCCGAGCGGGACAGGCCGGGTGGCAGCGCCATGTGCTCACAGGTGCGGGTCGACGGCGTGCACCACGTCCACGAGGTCGCCGTTGGACAGGGTCGGCTTCTTGAACGAACGCCAGTCGGTCACCTGCACCTCCCATTTGCCGTTCTCCTCATTGAGCACCGGCCGCGCGGTCTGCTCCCAGCGGAACCGCTTGTACGTGCGCCCGGTCGCCGGATCACGCCGTGAATAATGCAGACACGTGCAGTTCGTGATCTGCCATTCCGCAGAGGCCGCGCGATGCATGAACTCCTCGTCCGAGAGGTCCTCGAGCACGAGCATGAGCGCGAGCATGAGGTCGCCGTGGCTGACCATCACCACCGACTGCGCGTCGGATTTGCGGTCGAGCGAGGTGAGCAGGTTGTGCACGCGGTTCTCCGCCACGTCGGCGATCGACTCGCCTGCCGGCGGACGCCAGTACAGCGGATCGGTGTTCTTGAACATCCAGTTGCGCGGGTAGTTGCTGCGGAAGTCGTCCTTGGTGATCGTGTTGATCTCGCCCCACGAACGCTCGCGCAGTACGCGGTTCTCCTCCCATTTCGCTTTCGGCAGCGCCATCGTGGCGGCCGTCTCGCGCGTGCGCACGTACGGCGAGACGAGATAGCGGTCGAACAGCTGCTGCTGGTCGACGAGCCACCGGCCGATGCAGTCGGCCTGCTTGCGACCGGTCGCGGTCAGTCTCCATGAACGGTCGGGCACGGTGACGTTGTCCTGCGTGTACAGCGAGTTGTCGCCGCGGTCGCCGGCGCTGATGATCACGTTCGCCTCCGATTCGCCGTGGCGAATCACGTATACGTCGAGCGGCATTCCCATAAGCCTTGCTCCTTTCGTTCTGTCAGGTCTTCTGTCGTTTTCAACCGGACAATTCCGCGCGACACGCCGGGCGACGCTATTTGACCTGTGTGATCCGGTCGCCCTTGACCATGTACGCCTTGCGTGCCATGTCGATCATCGGCTGGTCGAACTTGCTGTCGGTGTAGAATTCGTCGATCGGCGCGTCGCCGAACAGTTCGCGGAACCGTTTCGGCTTGTTCGTGTTGAAGTTCAGATAGGTGACCTCCAGCGTCTGCGGGTCGATCGTCGATGCGACCAGATTATGCAAGCCGAGTCTGCGGCATGCCTCGCCCACGGTCACGTCGAACGATGCGGTGAGGATCACGTCGTCGGACTGCGGATGATACCACGGCTTGATCCTGCGCATGTTGCGGTCCCAGAAGCGGCTGACCAGCGCCTCCAGTCCGCCGTTAAGCCGTTCGTCCTGCGCGACGATGCGCCCGGTTTCGACGTCGTGCGCGACGCCGTCCAGAATGATGTCCAGATCGCCCGGCTGTCCGTCGGATTGTCCGTCTTCCGGTTCGCATAGGGAGTTCACCTTGCGCGACCGGGCGAGATCATGCAGGTATTTGCGGGCGATGTCGCCGACGCCGCGTTCCATCTGTTCGAGCGTGGCCTTGCCGAGCTTGTATTTGATCGCATACCGCAGCACCGGCGCGAGATGGCGGAATACCTTGGGATCGTAGCGGGCGCTGAACAGATACAGGTCGAACAGGCTTTCGCCGTCGTAGATCGTGCCGTCAAAATCAAAAACCCGCATACCGCTCCCTGTTCCTTTGATAGAGGCCATCATAGCGGACACGATACGGAGCGCCGGCTTATCGCCGGCTAATGTTCCCCTGCGTTCGGCAACCGTTCACCCACGCGTAAGCCGGCGGAGCTCCGACGGCCGAGCCGTCAAAGAAACAGTCCGGTGGACTGTTTCTAGGTTCAGTGAGCCGCCTGCGGCGAAGGCTGCCGTCCGCGCAGCTCGGACGGCAGCACGAAGTGCATGTTCTCCTTGATCGTCTCCACCGAGGACACGTCGGTGAACCCGCGGGCCTTGAGCGTCTCGATCACGCCGGCGACCAGTTCGTCGGGCACGGACGCGCCGGACGACACGCCGACCGCCTCCACGCCGTCGAACCATGCCGGGTCCATCTCCGAGGCGTCGTCGACGCGGTGCGCCGTACCGCGGTCACCCAGCGCGTCCTGCGCGACTTCCATGAGCCGCACGGAATTGGACGAGTTCGCCGATCCGACGATCACCACGCAGTCGGACTGCTCCGCGATGAGCTTGACCGCGGTCTGGCGGTTCGACGTGGCGTAGCAGATGTCCGAGCTGGGCGGCTCCTTGAGCCACGGGAACTTGGCCTTGAGCGCGGCGATCGTGCCGGCCGTCTCGTCGATGCTCAGCGTGGTCTGGCTCAGCAGCACGAGCTTCGTGCCGGGCGCGAAGTCCAGCGAATCCACGTCGCCGGCGTGTTCGATCAGGTGGACGTGCTCGGGGTTCTCCCCCACCACGCCGACCGCCTCGTCGTGGCCCTTGTGCCCGATGTAGATGATCTCGTAGCCTTCCTTGACGAAGCGCAGCACTTCGCGGTGCACCTTGCTCACCAGCGGGCAGGTGGCGTCGACCACGTGCATGCCGCGCGAGGCGGCCTCGGCCTTGACCGACGGCGACACGCCGTGCGCGGAGAAGACGACCGGAATGCCGGCCTTCGCGGCCTCGTCGGGGATTTCGGCGAGTTCCTGCACGAACACCGCGCCCTGGGACGCGAGGTCCTCCACGACATGCTTGTTATGCACGATCTGACGGCGCACGTACACCGGCGGCAGCCCGTCCTCGCGCGGCGCACGGGACGCCTTGAGGATCGTCTGCACGGTCAGAATCGCCCGATCCACACCCGCGCAGAAGCCGCGCGGGTCCGCCAACACGATCCGTTTCGCCATCATATCCGCCTTTCGTTTTTCGCATGTCCCCGACCATAGTAATCGACGCACGCGCTACACTGGAGCGTTAGCGGTAACATCCGTTACCGGGCACACGAAAACCACACATACCTCACTATGGAGTGATGCATATGACGAAGAACATCCCGCCGCGCACCGGCCAGCAGTATTCCATCCACTACGGCGACTGGGCCGCGGTGATCACCGAGCTGGGCGCGACGATGCGCAAGGTGACCTATCAGGGCAAGAACGTGATCGTGCCGCTCGGACCGGACGACCCGGTCACCTGCTGCCACGGCCAGCTGCTCGTCCCGTTCCCGAACCGCATCGAGGCCGGCACCTACACGTTCGAGGGCAAGACGTACACGCTGCCGATCGACGAGCACGACCGCAACACCGCCATCCACGGCTACGGCTACCGCTCCTACTGGAAGCTCGAGGAGCTGACCGAGAACTCCGTCACCCAGTCGTGGCGCGTGCCGTTCCTGCTCGGCTACCCGTTCGACGTGATCGTGACCGCCAAGCATGAGCTGGACGCCGACGGACTGCACATCACCGTGAGCGCCTACAACAACGGCAAGACGGACGCGCCGTGGGCGCTGGCGATTCACCCGTGGCTCGACAACGGCTTCAACGGCTACGGCGACGAGATCGACGGCCACAACGCGCAGTGCCGCCTGACCATCCCGGCCGACACGCACGTGACCGTGGACGAGAACCTGATCCCGACCGGCACCGAGCCGGTGGACGGCACGAAGTACGATCTGCGCGAGCACCCGCTGCTGACCGGCCAGCCGTTCGACGACGCGTGGACGAACGTGCACCACGATGCGGACGGCACCGTGACCGCCACGTTCACCCGCCCGGACGGATTGGAGATCAAGGTGGGCGGCGACGAGACGATCACCTCGTTCCAGGTGTGCACCGGTACCGGCTTCCCTGCGTTCCAGCATCCGGCCGGCACCGCCGTCGAGCCGCAGACCGCGTACGCGAACGCGTTCAACACCGGCAACGAGCTGATCGTCATCAAGCCGGGCGAGACGAGCACGACCAAACTGTTCATCAAGGCCGAGCAGCACTGACCGCAGGTTCGGCCGACGGCAAGTTGCGAACGTCTGCGGGATGTGCGATAATCCCGTAGGCTTATTAATCTTGTAGTAAAGGAGTCCATCATGGGCATGCGCGGACGTAAGCGCAAGGATCGTCGCAAGAAGGCTGCCAACCACGGCAAGCGTCCGAACGCCTGATCCGAGCCTGTTTCAGGCTGCGTGAATAACGCTGGAAAAGCCCCCGTGCCATGTCGGCAACGGGGGCTTTTCGCAATGCTTGGCTCCCTCGGCTGAGGGAGCTGTCAGCCGCGGGCTGACTGAGGGAGCGTCACAGCATAACACCTCATATGCATACCATCGGTCTTAATGCGACCACACAGCGCCCATCGCCTATTCGTCCGAATCGCAGCAGCAGTGGTCGAGCGTCTCGCGCAGCCGGCGCATCAGACATTCGGGGGCGACGTCCGGGCGCAGGTAGGCGCGCATCATGTCGATCAGCGCACGCTCGCGCGCATCGCAGCAGGTGGCCGGATCAAAGCACTCCTCGGCCTCGTCGCCGGTGCCGCAGAGCGCATCCGGCTGCACGCCGGGGCGGATGGCCGGATCGGGATGCACCGCGGCAACGTGCACGTCGGTGCGGATCACCGTGCCGTCGGCGGTCTGACGGGTTACCGAGATATGACGCTCCATCTGCTCGCTCATGACCGCTCCTTATGTCCGACTTCGACCGTCTTCCTGCTCTCTTCTCCATTATCGCCGTCCGCAACGCGCTTCGCGGACAGTGAACCGTCGGCACCGCGGCCGTCGCCCTTCACGTATCCCCGCTCTCTCGCATACGAGGCCAGGTCGCGTTTGAGCTGCGTGCGGGCGCGGTTGAGCCGGCTCATCACCGTGCCGATCTTCACGCCCTGCTCGTCGGCCACCTGCTGATAGGTCTTGCCGTCGATCACCGTGTCGATGAACACCTGCCGGCGTTCGGGCGACAGCCGGTCGAGCGCGACCATGATCTCCTCGGGCGCGAACGTGTCGAGATACTCGTCCTCGGCGGATTTCAGGCCCTCCGACGAATGTTCGGACGCCGAGTAGATGTCCCAGTCGTCGTATTCGCCGGTCGAATCGTTGGCCCGCTGCGGACGGCGCTTGGCCTTCGCGTACTGGTTGAAGTAGGCGTTGCGTTCGATCGTGGTCATCCACGCCTCGAAGTTCGACCCTTCCTGGAACGAGTCGAACGCCTTGAACCCGCGTTCGAACGTGTCCTGCACCAGATCCTGCGCGTCGTCGGAATTGTTGGTCAGTTTCATCGCCTGACGGTACAGCGCGTCCACGGCCGGCATGGCAAGCCGTTCGAACCGTTCGCGTTTCGCCGCCATCTCGGGCGTCATGTGCCCCGCACGCCCCGGTTCATCCACGGCGCGCCCCCGCGCCGTCCGACCGGCGTCTTCCCCGTCCCTCTCGCGTTCGTTCACGTTTTCGTCTGCCACGGCTCCCATTGTAACGGCAGCGGCACGGCTCGTCCGGCCAGTAGGCCGGGACACGCCCGGGGCCGCCACCGAACGTGCACATGGCGCACGGTAGAATGGCTAGTCGTCACGAACATAAGGGAGAGCATCATCATGGCTTTGACGTTGCAATCGGCCGCCCGACTGCTGGACGAGCATCATCTGCTGCGCGAGATCATCGCCGGCGACCTGTGGACGCTGAACGCGACCGACGTCAACGGATACGACCAGCCGTTCTCCGACGTCACGTACGACACGCGTCAAGTCGGCGCGGGAACGCTGCTGTTCTGCAAGGGCAATTTCAAGCCGGACTACCTGCGCGACGTCGATGCGCACGGACTGGCCGCGTATGTGGCCGAAACCGATTTCTCCGCCGCGACCCGCGCCCCCGGCCTGATCGTCGACGACGTGCGCAAGGCGATGAGCCTGCTGTCGGCCGCGTTCTTCGGCCGCCCGCAGGACGAGCTGACCGTGATCGGCATCACCGGCACCAAAGGCAAGACGACGACCGCGTACTTCACGCAGGCCGTGCTCAACGCTTACTCCGGCGGCCGTTGCGCCCTGTTCTCGTCGGTCGACAACTGCCTCGACGGCCACACGTACGCCGAATCCGCGCTGACCACGCCGGAAAGCCTCGACGCGTTCCGCATGATGCGGCAGGCGCTCGGCAACGGCATGCGCTACCTGGTGATGGAGGTCTCCTCCCAGGCGTACAAGGTGCAGCGCGTCTACGGGCTCACGTTCGACGTGGCCGCGTTCCTGAATATCTCACCCGACCATATCTCCCCGATCGAGCATCCGACGTTCGAGGACTACCTGCATTGCAAGCGGCAGATCTCGTACAACTGCCGCACGCTGGTGCTTGGTGAGGACTGCGACCACGCCGATCTGATCCGTCAGGACGCGAGCCGGGCCGGCGTGCCGATCGTCACGTTCGCGCTGCGCGACCAGGCCGGCGACGATGACGGCATCGACGTCGTCGCCACGCCGGACCCGCATCACCCGACGCAGTACGTGTTCCTCGATCACGGCGCGACGATCGGCGATTTCTCGCTCGAACTCGAAGGCGGCTTCAACGCGGCCAACGCGGCGGCCGCGATCGCACTGGCCCGCGAAGCCGGCGTGCCGCAGGACTCCCCCGCGTTCGCCGCGCTCGAACAGGTGCGCATCTCCGGCCGTATGGAACGGTTCGCGAGCGCCGACGGCAACATCGTCGCCTATGTCGATTACGCGCATAATTACGTGAGCACCAAGACGCTTGCCGAGTTCGTGCTGCGCAAGTATGCTGACCGCGCTCCGAAGCTCGTGCTGGTGACCGGTTCGGTCGGAGACAAGGCCGTGGACCGCCGTCAGGGCATCATCGACGGCGCGCAGGACAAGGTCGATCGGATCATCCTCACCTCGGAGGACACCGTCAAGGAGCCGATGGCCGACATTCTGAACGAGATGCGCGGCTACATCACGAACCCGCATGTGTCGTCCACGATCATCCTCGACCGCGCCAAGGCCATCGAAACCGCGGTCGACGAGGCGCGTGCCGACGCGGCGGCCGGACGCCTGACCGTGCTGCTGGTCATCGGCAAGGGCGAGGAGCAGTGGATCAAGGTCGGCGGCAAGCATGCACCATATGAGGGCGACGGCCATGTGATCCGTCGTCTGTTCGGCATCGCGCAGAACTGAACGCCGCACGGACGCCACACGCCCATCGCACCCACGTATCCCGCCGTCCGCCCCGCCATCGTGCGTCACGGCCCGTACCTACACTCGTCACCAGTCAATCGCAAGGAGCATCATGATCACGCTGGAAGCCGTCACCCCCGAAGCCTTGGAAGCGTCCGCCGCCGAGCACGGCGTCAATCTTCCCATCGAACAGACCGCCGTATGGGCGGCATATCAGGCCGACATCGACGGGCGCACCCCGTGGGGCGCGTATCTGGTCAAGCGCGACGGCGAGACGGTCGCGTTCGTCTCCCTGATCGATTTCGAAACGCACGGCTACCACTATCTGCGTTCGGTGCATGGTCCGACCTGGATCGCCAAGCCGAGCGAGGACGAGGAGCATGCCGTGATCGACGCGCTGGCCGAGGCAGTGCACAAGAAGGACGGCAATGTCGCGTTCCTGCGCATCGACACGTGGTATACGGCCGGTACGGTGCCGGTGCTGTCCACCGTGCCGTACGATCAGACCGTGGTGATCGACGTGACCGGCGGCGATGACGCGATCCTGGCGCGTATGAAGCGCCGCGGCCGCCGCGACGTGCGCAAGTCGCTGCGTGAGTGCCCGGCCGAGTGCGCGGACGAGACCGCTCAGGCGATGGCCGATTTCAGCGAGTATTACGACGTGATGGTCGAGACCGGCGAGCGCGACGGGTTCACGCCGGCTCCGATGAGCGACTATTCGGATATGATCGGCGCGCTCGGCGCGGACCACTGCCGCGTGTTCGCCGCCCGCATCGACGGCCGTGTGGTGGCATGGTCGATCGTGACCGTGAACGGAGCGCATGCGGTGCGCTACTATGCCGGCATGCGTTCCGAGGTGATGCGGCTGCATGTGACCGACAAGCTCCTGTATCAGGAGTGCTGCATCCTCGGCTCGCAGGGCATCGCCGAATACGATCTCATGGGCATCGGCTCCGATTTCGCCCCCTCGCTCATGGGCCTGAACGAGTTCAAGACCAAGTTCACCGAGGAGGTCACGCCGGTGGCCCCGGCGCGCGACGTGCCAATCAAGAAGGTGTTCTACGGCACGCTGACCGCCGTGCAGAAGGTGCGCAAGTCGTTGCGCAAGTAGGCGCGCCCTTCCCTGTTCATAATGCGCATGGACGAAGAGAGGGTGCGGTTTTCCGTTGCAATTCGGAAAGCCGCACCCTCTCTTCGTCTATGCGCGACGGTTACTTCGTCATATCGCGGTAGATCGGGTTGTTCTGCCAGTCGAACTTGAAGTTCTTCAGATCCTTGCTGGCCACGCCGTTCGCGTTGCCGTAGTACAGCGGCACGCTCGGCAGGTCGTTGAGCAGGATCTCCTCGGCGGCCTGGTAGTCCTTGATCGCCGCGTCGGTGGAGGATTCCTGGTTGCCCTTCGTGAGCAGCGCGTCGAACTTGGGGTTCTTGTAGTCGCCGGTGTTCGCGCCGTTGCCGTCGGCCGCGGCGGTCGTGTACAGCGACGTCATGTAGTTCTCCAGCGACGGGTAGTCCGGCGACCAGCCCATACGGTGCGGCTTGTGCAGCGTGCGACCGTCGGTGACCTCGCTCAGTTCGGCGCTTGTGGCGAACACCTGCGTGGCCGCATCGATGCCCAGCGTGTTCTTGATCGAGTTGATGACCGCGTCATACACGCTCTTCATACCGCCGTCCGAATTGTATGCGATTTCGAAGGTGCCGCTCCACGGGGAGATCTTGTTGGCCTCCGCCCACAGCTCCTTGGCCTTGGTCGGATTGTACTTGAGGTTGTCCGCGCCCTTGAGCGAGTCGGAGTGGCCGTTGATCGTCGGCGCCGCGAAATCGGTGGCGGGGGTGCACAGGCCGGCCATGATCTTGTCGCAGATCTGCTGGCGGTTGATGGCCATCGAGATGGCCTGACGGCGCAGCTGGCCTTCCTTACCCGGTTCGAAGTGCTTGTAGTCCTGCGTGATCACGAACATGGTGATCGACGAGCCGGACTGGTTGTACACCTGCACGTTCTTCGCGGTCTTGAGGTTGCCGGCCACGGTGGACGGCACCGCGTCCATCACGTCGAGGTTGCCGGAGAGCACATCGGCGTATGCGGACTGCGGGCTGGTGTACAGCATGAAGTTCACGCCGGCGTTCTTCGCGGGGAAGTTGCCCTTGTAGTCGGGGTTCTTCACCACGTCGAGTTCCTTGTTATGGTCCCACTTGACGAACTTGTACGCACCGTTGCCGACCGGATGTTCGCCGAACGCCTTCGGGTCCTTGTAGAACGATTCCGGCAGCGGGGCGAACGCGGTGTATCCGATCTTGATCGGGAAGTTCGAGTTCGGCGCGTTGAGGTCAACGGTGAACGTGTGGTCGTTGACGACCTTGAGTCCCTCGAGTTGCGCGTCGGAGGCCACGCCCTTCTCCTGCAGCTTGTCGTAGCCCTTGATGTCGGAAAAGAAGTTCGCGTTGATCTGCGCGTTCGTCGCGTCCGCCGCGTAGCTCCACGCCTTGGTGAACGATTCGGCGGTCACCGGCGTTCCGTCGGTGAACTTCCAGCCGTCCTTGATGGTGATGGTGAACTGCGTCGCGTTGTCGTTGGACTTGATTTCCTTGGCGACCTCGTTGACCGGCTTGCCGTTGGCGTCGAAGGCGATCAGCTGGGAGAACAGCAGGTCAAGCACCCTGATGCCCGGAGTGCCGTTGCTGTTGCCGGGCAGCAGACCCGTGGCCATTTCGGTGTTCATCGCGGTGATCGTACCGCCGTCCGCACTCGAGGCTGAATTATCCTTCGTTCCGGTCGAACCGCATCCGGCCAGGGCGAGGGACATCGCCGCGATCGCGGACGCCACGGCCATCGCCTTGGAATGACGCATGTCGAACATAACGTTCCTTTCCTCATGTCAACCTTGTCGTGAATAGGCATACTTCCTTAACAATTCCGGAATGTTACCGACAATCGAATCGTGAGACAGAATCATGGTTATGAACGATGAGGACCACCGCGCAGCCGATATGTGGTAGTGATAGTGGCCATGTCGACACATGATCTCTTCAACGGCAACAATGTTTGCATTACCGTCGAGTCGGACGGACGACGGCTTACGATCGGCAACGCGATGGTCGAACGCGTTTTCTCGTTGGAAGACGGCCGCCTGTCCACGATATCAGTCGGCAATCGCCGTGCGAACGTGACGTTCACGCCCGCTCACGGCAGCGCGGAGTTCGTCATCCGTATGACGCGGAAGACGACCGACGGAGAACCTCGTACCGACGACGACCCGTCGGATGGACGCGAACGGTACGAGTGCTCCTCCGCCGATCTGACGTTGGACGGCGCACCGTCGGTCCGCGATGTCGTGTGTCGCTCGAACGACGTGCGCGATGCCGCGACGGACGGCGGGCAGCCGGGCCGGACACCGCAGCAGCCGGACGGATGCCGGCACGGCAAGGAGGTCGTCTTCTCGTTCCTCCCCTACCATTTCCGCGGCGTCGAGTTCACCATCCGCGAGCATATCGTCATGTTCGACGGCGACCACTACATGCGCAAGTTCCTCGAGATCGCCGTGCCCACAACGCAACGGGACGAGGCATCGATCGACCGCATCGACCTCGAGTCGGTCGCCATCAACCCCGCAACGGACACCTGCTGGACCATCCCGACCGGCACCGGCGGCCTGGTGGGCACCGACGAGTACACGTCGAATCTCGGCCAGCCGATCTACATCGACGGCATGTTCCTCGGCTGCGAATTCCCGCAGACCGACACGCAGATCGTCGACCGGCTCGGCCGCATCCGCTACTACACCGGCAAATCGTTCTCGCGACTGCTCGCCGACGGTCAGGCACGGCTGTCGGCCGACCGGCGAACCATCGTCTACGCCACGTGGCCGACCGTGCTCGGCGCCGCGCGCAGCCGCGACAACGCCGTCATCCAAGCCGATTTCTTCCGCTACATCGCCGACATCGCCACGCCGACCAAGTTCCGCATCCAATACAATTCGTGGCTCGACAACATGATGACGATCGACGACGAGAAGATCCTCGCCTCGTTCCAGGCGGTCGCCGATCATCTGCGCGAGGCCGGCGCACGGCCGCTCGACAGCTACGTCGTCGACGACGGATGGAACAACTACAACGACACCGACGTTTCCGTGGACGAATCCTGTTCCGGCGTCGGTCGCAACACGTCCGGATTCTGGGCGTTCAATTCCAAGTTCCCGCACGGATTCGGGCCGGCCAGCGCCCTGGCGCACCGTCTCGGCAGCAATTTCGGCGCGTGGATCGGCCCGCGTGGCGGCTACGATTTCTACGGCAATCTGGCGAACATCCTGACCGCCAGCGGCAAGGGATCGAGCGCCGGCGGCTCCGTCGACGTCGCCGATCGCACGTACGTCAGGGAGTTCTCCGCGATGGTGCGCCGCTGGCAGCACGACTACCGGATCAACTATTGGAAGTGGGATGGGTTTGCGGATGAGCGGCAGTACGCCGCGTTCCCCGCGACCGACGGCGTACCGGGATACGCGAACCGGCATATGACCGGCGGCGCGCATCACATGTACCATGTGACCGACCTGTGGGAGGCGTGGATCGGACTCATGCGCGAGGCCCGGCGGGACGCGGCCTCGCTGGACATCGACCTGTGGATCTCACTGACCTGCTATGTCAATCCCAGCCCGTGGCTGTTGCAGTGGGCGAATTCCGTATGGCTGCAATGCGCGTACGATCAGGCCGACGCGGGAGCCAGCCCCAGCAAGATGGACCGGCAGCTCACCTACCGTGACGCCGCGTACTACGACTTCATCACGCGGCATCAGTTCCAGTTCCCGCTCGCCCACCTGTACAACCATGATCCGATCTACGGCAAGCACGGCACCGGCATCACCGCCGACACGGCGAACGACGCGCAGTTCAGGAACTATCTGATCACGCAGGCCAGCCGCGGCACCGCGTTCTGGGAGCTGTACCTGTCCGCGAGCCTGATGAACGCCGGCAAATGGCGCATTCTGGCCGATACGCTCGCATGGGCGGAACGCAATCATCATATTCTGCGTCACGCGGTGATGTTCGGTGGCTCACCGAACCGCGCGATACAGCTTGACAGTCACACCAACGGCGACGATTTGGGCGACGCCTACGGGTTCTCCGCGTTCGACGGCACGGACGGACTGGTGATGATGCGCAACCCGTCCACGAAGCCGGCCGATATCGTCTACCGGTTCGACGATTCCAACGGAGTGCCGGCCGATTCGGGCGTCTTCCGCGTCTCGGTCGAGCACTCCTACAATCCGTCCGCGGCCGACGCCGCCACGCCGGGCGATCCGCGAGTGCAGGGCACGCGTGAGTTCGCCTATGGGCGGGACTACACGTTCACCCTGCAGCCGGACGAATCGATCACCCTGCGCGTACGGCGATGAACCGCGCTCAGTCCCGTTCCACAAGCTTCTGGCTGACAACCGCCGTCACGCCGTCCGACCGCATCGTCACGCCATACAACGCATCCGCAATACTCATGGTGCGCTGCTGATGCGTGATGACGATCAGCTGGGCGTGGTCGCGCAGCTGGTCGAACGCGTCGAGCAGACGGGTGAGGTTCACGTCGTCCAGCGCGGCTTCGACCTCGTCCATCACGTAGAACGGGCTGGGTCGCGCGGTGAAGATCGCGAACAGCAGTGCCAGCGCGGTCAGCGACCGTTCGCCGCCGGACAGCAGGCTCAGCTGCTTGACGCGTTTGCCGGCCGGGCTGGCTTCCACGATCACGCCCGTCGAGAGCAGATCGTCCGGGTTTTCCAGCCGCAGCCGGCCGGTGCCGCCCGGGAACAGCGTGGCGAACACCCGCTCGAACGCCGCAGCCGTATCCTCAAACGCCTGGCGGAACACGTCGATCATGGTCGAGTCGAGATCGCGGATCAGCTGCATGAGGTCGTCGCGCGACTTGGCCACGTCGTCGCGCTGGCCGTGCAGGTACTGGTTGCGGGTCTGCAACGCATCGTATTCCTCGGTGGCCAGCGGGTTCACCTTGCCGAGCGCGGTCAGATCGCGTTTGGCCTTCTCCAGGCGCTTCACCTGCTCCTCGCGCACGTACGGCACGGTCTGGTACTGCGGTTCGCTTTCGGCAACGTGGTCATCGTCGCTGTGCTCGGCCGACGTCTGGTCCGGTTCGTCGGTCTGGTCCGGTTCGACCGGCACGGGGTTGCCGGCCTCGTCCAATACTGGCACCGGCCGGTCCGGCCCGTAGTCGCGTACGAGTTCGTCCAACCCCATGCCGAGTTCGGCGGCGACCTTGCCCACGATCTGCTCATAGTCGGCCGTCGCCCGTTCGCGGTTCACGTCGAGCGTATGCTCGCGCATGACCAGCGCGTTGACCGTCGGCTCGATCTCGTCGCGACGTGCGCGCAACATTTTCAGCTCCTCGTCATGGCTGGACGCGGCCTGTTGCAACGTCTCACGCCGTTGCGCGACCTGTGCGACGCTCTGGGCGGCCAGTTCGGCCACGGCCGTGGCGTCGGCGGCGATGCGACGGGCGCGTTCGGCCTTGTTCCGGCGCTGCTCGTTGGCGGCGTGGATGCGTTCGCGCCGTTCGGTCGCGGCCTTCGCCTGATCGCGCAGCAGACCGGCCTGGCGTTGCAATGATGCTGTTTGCCGTTGCGCTTCGCCCCAGGCGAGTTTGGCGGCCATCTCGCCTTCCCGAGCCTCGTCCAACGACCGTTCGAGCACGTGTTCGCGTTCGGTCAGTTCGTCGAAATCGCCGTCGGCCGTATCCGCCGACTGCGCTGCGGCAAGCGCACGGTTCAGATCGTCGACTTTCAGCTGATGCGATTCTCGGACATGCCCGGCTTCGGCGATCCGTTCGGCGGTCGCGTGGATCTGCCGTTCGAGATCGGCGATGCGATCGTTCGTCTCGCGCAACGACTGCGCGGCCTGTTCGATCATCATGCGCGTCTCGGTGCGCTTGGCGGCCGCCTGATCGACGGCGAGCCGCGCCTGATCACGAACGGCCCTTGCCTGGTCGACCTGCTGGTCCAACTCATCGAGCTGGACGCGCAACTGCTCCACCTGGGCGAGCGCCTTGTCGCGACGGGCGGCCAGCGACAGGTCGCTTTGCGCCGGCGATGATCCGCCGACGGCTCCCACCGGGTTGACGACCTCGCCGGCCTTGGTGACGGCCTGCGCGAACCGGCGCGACGGCGCGTCCGCCGGCCGATCGTCGTCAAGATCCTCGGCGGTGGCCGCGATCGCCTCGTCCAACGTGTCTACCGCGGCCACGTCGGCCAGCAGCGAGCGCACGGCGCGGACCACGCCTTCGGCCTGATGCAAGTCCTGCGCGGCCGGATTCACGTCGATCAGTTCGGCGGCGGAACGCCATCCGGGCACCGACGGCACGGCTGCGGCACCCGTATCATCCCCGTTGACCGGATCGTCCACCGGCGTGATCACCACGGCTTTGCCGAGCCGGTCCTCACGCGCGTATTCGAGCGCATGCAGCAGGTTCTCGCGCTCCGGCACCACGAGCGCGCTTGCGAACACGTCGAGCGCGTGCGCGACGGCCTCCTCCCAGCCTTCGGCCACATGGATGAAGTCGGTGAGCTTGCCGAGCGTGGGCACCGTGTCGTCGCGTTCCAGCGCGCCGGACGCGTTGCGGTTCTCCAACGTGTCGGTCAACGCGTCGGCCTTGGCCTGAAGCGCGATGATGCGGGCGTTGAGGTCGCGTTGGCGGTTCTGCAGCTCGTTCAACGCGTCCTGTCTGGCCGCCAGTTCCCGTCGGGCCGTATCGAGCGCGGCAGACCCGTCGTCTTCGGCATGGCGCTTGCCGGTGCGATGCAGCGCGTCGCGTTGCGCGACGACCGCCTCCCGTTGGGCGATCAGCTGGCTGCGCTGCGCTGTGAAATCCTTGCCGCGCGTGTCGGCAAGCTGCACGGCCGACTCCTCGCGGGCGATCATCTCGCGCAGGTTCGCCACACGCGTCTCGCGTTGCTGCGTCATGCGGCGCAGTTCGTCGAGCGTCTGGCGGACCGAGACGAGCTGGCGTTCCTGTTCGGCGCGGCGTTCGCTTGCCCGGTCGAGCGCCAGCTTCCCCTCCTGCGTTCGTTGCATCAGCTCGGCATGCTGCGCGTCGAGTTCGTCAGCGCGACGGTTCAGCAGATCGGGGTCCTCGCCGAAGTTGGTCACGATCTGCCCGTCCAGCGCCCGGGCGCGCTCCTCGGCCACGGATGCGAGCGCGCGCAGTCGTTCCTGCACGCGCGACAGGTCGTGCCACTGCTGGTTGGCTTGGGCGATGGCCGGCGATGATGCGGCGCTCATCGCCTCGACCTGTTCGATGCGTACCTTGACCCGGGCCAGTTCGCGCTGGGATGCGGTCAGGTCGCCGCGCACGTCGGCCAGTTCCCGGTGCAGCGTGTCGCGTCGGCTCATGGCCTGGCGGGCGTCGTCGGCGTAGATGCGCGAGGTCGCGTCGCGTAGCGTGACCTGGATGCCGTCGGCGCGCCGCGAGACGCGGGCCTGCCGGCCGAGCGGGCCGAGCTGGCGGTGGATTTCGCCGAGCAGGTCGTCAAGTCGGGCCAGATTAGCTTCGGTGTTGGCGAGCTTGCGCAGCGCGCGTTCCTTGCGTTTGCGGTGTTTGAGGATGCCGGCGGCCTCTTCGATGAACGCGCGGTGGCCGCTCGGATCGGCTTTGAGGATCTGGTCGAGACGGCCCTGGCCGACGATCACGTGCATCTGCTGGCCGAGGCCGGTGTCGCTCAGGAGTTCCTGGATGTCGAGCAGTCGGCATGGGCTGCCGTTGATCGCGTATTCGGAGCCGCCGTTGCGGAAGATGGTGCGCGAGATCGTGACTTCCGTGTAGTCGATGTCGAGCGCGTGGTCGGTGTTGTCGATGGTGAGCGTCACCTGGGCGCGGCCGAGCGGCGGGCGTGAGGACGTGCCGGCGAAGATCACGTCCTCCATCGCGGTGCCGCGCAGGTTCTTCGCGCCCTGTTCGCCCATCACCCAGGCGAGCGCGTCCACGATGTTTGACTTGCCGGAGCCGTTGGGACCGACTACGGCCGTGATGCCCGGCTCGAATCGCAGGGTGGTTGCGGATGCGAAGGATTTGAAGCCTTTGAGTGTGAGTTCCTTGAGATACATCTGATGTTTCGTCTGTGGCGGCTCCGTGGGAACCGGTCGGATCGTACTACTGCTCGTCGCCCGCGTTCGACGCGTCGTCGGCGTCCTGCTCGGCGGCTTCCTTGGCTATCTTCGACAGTCCGAAGTCACCGAAGTCGTCCAGGTTGAAGTCCGGGTTCGCGTCGGTTTCGAAGTCGCGGTCGGCGTCGGCCGACGGGTCGGCGGCGTCGGCTGCCGTGGTGCCGTCGGCGCGCACGACGGGTCCGGAGCCGAGGTTCGGTTCGACGCGTTCGGCCTTCGGCTTGGCAAGATCGGCGTTCATGCGTTCCTTGAGCAGCACGCGCGCGTCGCCGGCGGTGACGAAGCTGCCGCAGATCAGGACGCCGTGGCCGTAGCCGACGCCCAGTTCGTCCTCGGCGTCGACCATGTTGACGGCCTCCTGGATCGCGTCGGGCAACGAATCCTCGCGGATGACGCGGTCGCGGCCGAACACGCGCACGGCGACCTTTTCGAGTTCCTCTGCCGGCATCACGCGGTCGCGCCACGAGTTTTCGGTGACGATGATCTTGCTCAACACCGGTTCGAGGATGCCGAGGTACTCCTCGACCTGCTTGTCGCCCATCATGGCGACCACGCCGACGAGCTGCTGGAAGTCGTAGTTCTCCTCGATCGCGGCGCGCAGCGATTCGGCTGCGTTCACGTTGTGGCCGCCGTCGATGATGATGGTCGGCGACGTACGCACCTGCTCGATGCGTCCGGGGATCTTCACGCCGCTCAAGGCCTCGCCGACCAGATCGCCGTCGAGCGCGCCGGAGACGGGGATGACGACTTCGGCGGCGGCGAGCGCGGCGAGCGCATTGTGCGCCTGATGCTCGCCGAACTTGGCAATCGGCACTTCCGTGTAGGTGCCCAGCGGCGTGGAGAGCGTGGCGACCTGACCGCCGACAGCGGGCATGCGGTTGACGACCTCCATCTCGTAACCGTCGCGCACAAGCGTGGCGTGATTGCGGCGGGCGGCCTCCTCGAGGATCGGCATGACCTCCTCCTCGTGCGGCTGGCGGCCGATGATGGCGGTGCAGCCGGGCTTGATGATGCCGGCCTTCTGTTCGGCGATCTTTTCGACCGTGTCGCCGAGCCACATCATGTGGTCCATGTCGACGGGGCCGATGATGGCCGCGTCCGCGTTGAGCACGTTGGTCGCGTCCGTCAGGCCTCCCATGCCGACCTCGACGATGGCGACGTCGACCGGAGCGTCGGCGAACTTCCAGATCGCCATCGCGGTGAGCACCTCGAAGAAGCTCATGCGCGGCTTGCCCTGTTCGCTCATCTTGGCGTCCACGAGGTCGACAAGGTCCTTGACCTGATCCCAGATGTCCACGAAGTCGTCATCGGACAGCTCCTGGCCGTCGATGGCGATGCGCTCGTTGATACGTTCGAGATGCGGGGACGTGTACAGGCCGGTGCGCATGCCGTACGCGCGGCAGATCGCCTCGGCCATGCGCGCGGTGGAACCCTTGCCGTTCGTGCCGGTGACGTGGATCACGCGGAACGATTCCTCCGGGTGGCCGAACAGGTCGAGGATGAGGTTCATCCGGTCGAGGTCCATGTTCGTGGTGTTGTGCTCCGGCGGACGGCCCATGATGTCGCGTTCCACGTCGCGGATGGTCTCGTTGTTGCGGTTCGGATGCTCGTATGACATGCCTGTGCAGCTCCCCTCAAGGACATTACTCAAACTTCCCCTAGTGTAATGTCCCGCCCCGAATTCATCCACCGGCTCATTCCCGCGACAATCCTCATAGCGCCGGCGGCGTATCATGGCATGGCGGTTTTGAATGATCACCTTCCTGCATTTCGGCGTGTATGCGAATCGTTCATTGACATCGGAATCATGCTGTCACGCTTTGATGAAACGGCTCGGAACCGACAGGGTGTGACGTGACATGATGTCATACCTAGAGATTTCTCCGGGATTCTTTCCAAGTGTGACAGGACGCCAGTCCGGCCGCTTCCCGGCCGATAGACCATTTGCTTGGAATTCCAAGGGCTTGCGGATTGTCGGGTTTGTCAGGCTAGGTTCCGGCAAGGTCTTTCTCGTGATGTGTGACAGATCGGTTGTCACACCTTGCCAACGATGCCCGGTTCTGTCAAAGAGTGACAACACCAGACAATAACAGCAGCCGCCAGCCACTTCAACGACATTGAGCATGTCTCCCATCCATAACACCGCAGTACGGAGAACAAGAGAAGCCGCCGGAAAATAGCTGAACATAGCATGTCTTGCCTTGGAATCGCGTTACATGTGATTCTGCAATATGTACGACCGACGGCCGTGGCGCTCTCTCAATCAGCCCGACAAAGCACTAATCCAAAACTACACTTACTCGCAGGCGACGCCGTCGCCGTCTCGGTCGAGCTTGGCGCGGTAGCCGGGCTGGCCCTTGTAGAGGGGTGCGGCTCCTGCGGCGCGGGCGGCTGAACAGTTCTGGTAGTACACGTCGCCATTGGTGTCCGTGCCGGCGGTAGCACCTTCGGAACCGGTGTTCGATGTCGACTGCTGGTCGGTGGATGACGGGGACTGGTCCTGCTGTGTGGCATCGTTCGCCGCGTTGTTGTCCGTCGTGGTGCCATCGGTCGTGGCATCGGATGAACCGGTATCAGTCGAGCCGGTATCGCCCGTCGTGTCGTCGGCGCTTACGCCGCCGTGTTCGGGCACCCGCTGGTCGGGGCAGGACGCGAGCACGTTCGCCATCGCGTCATGTTCGGCCTGGGTCACCCACAACGAGTACTTGTGCTTCACACCGATCTGGCGCGCGACGTACGTGCAGCGGAACGATTTGTTGGCCGGCAGCCATGTCGCCGCGTCGCCGTCGCTTTTCTGCTGGTTGGATGGCCCGTCCACGGCCAGCAGATTGTACGGGTCGTTCGCCAGTTGCTTGCGCTGGTCGGAGGACAGCTGCTGCGCGCCCTTCTGCCATGCGTCGGACAGGGCGACGACATGGTCGATCTGCACGGCCGAACTGGTGTTCTGCCCGCGCACGAAATCGATCGTCTTGCCGGTGTATGGGTCCGCGAGCTTGCCGGACGCGACGACGCAGTCATGCGTGTTGGCCTTGTAGGTCTTGTCGGTCAGGTCGCGGTTCAGGATGTCGTTGCGCGTGTCGCAGCCGTTGTGGTCGACGTCGGCCCATGCGGCGCCGAACTGGTCGCGCGAGTATCCGGTCTTCGGCGCGCGTCCCTTGACCGGCAGCGTCGCCAGCACCGTCGTCGCCAGATCGTCGGCCGCACCGCCGGCATCATTCGAAGCTGACGATGACGAATCACCACTCCCCTGCTGCGCCGCCGAATCGTCGCCACCGGTATCGGCACCCGCGTTCTTGTTGTCGGTCGACGAATCGCTCTGCGTCGAAGTCGTGCCGCTGTTCGCGGCATTGGTGTCGACGGTCGACTGGCATGCTCCCAGCGGCAGGCACAGTCCAACGAGCGCAGCCAGCGCGGCGCACCATGTCCAAGTCTTGCGTCCCATCATCATCGTTCTCCCATCCGTCATCGGAACTGTTCATAATAGTAAACCGGACAACTTGCGGTCCGGGTAGCAAAGGGGAACAGCATGGGCATCGTCTTCCACGAATCGGGCAACGTATTCCACATCATGAATCGTGAATTCAGCTACATCTTCACCGTGCTGAAGAACGGCCAGCTCGGCCAACTGTATTTCGGCGCCCCGCTGGCCGACCGCGACGGCTTCGAGCATATGCTGGTCGCCGCGCACCGCGATATGGCGCCCTGCCCGTTCGAGGGCGACGGCGATTTCTCGATGGAGGACATCAAACAGGAGTATCCGGTCAACGGCAACGGCGACCTGCGCAACGTCGCGTGCATGATCGAGACGCCGGACGGCGCGCGCAACGCGGATTTCCGGTACGTCTCGCACCGCGTCTTCCCCGGTAAGCCTCGACTCGACGGACTGCCGGCCACGTACGTCGAACGCAATGACGAAGCGGAGACGTTGGAGATCACGTTGCGCGACGAATTGCTGGATCTGCGCATGATCCTGAGCTATACGACGTACCGCGATCTGCCGGTGCTCACACGCAACGTGCGGTTCGTCAACGACAGCACCGCGGACGACGACAACTGCGCGACCGGTAGCGGCACGACCGGCGGCAGCACCGGCACGGTCACGCTGCGCCGCGCCCTGAGCGCCAGCCTCGACCTGCCGGACGCGCACTGGAGTATGATGCAGTTCACCGGCGCGTGGGGCCGCGAGCGCCGCCCGCAGACGTTCCGGCTGCATACCGGTGTGCAGGAGATCTATTCGTTGCGCGGCCACAGCAGTCACCAGTTCAACCCGTTCCTGATACTGAAGCGTCCGAACACGACCGAATCCGCGGGCGAGGCGACCGGCGCGGCGCTCGTGTACAGCGGCAACTTCCTCGGTTCGGTGGAGGTCGACAACTATCACGTCACGCGGCTGATGATGGGCATCCATCCCGAAGGGTTCGCGTGGACGCTGCGGCCCGGCGAATCGTTCCAGACGCCGGAAATGGTGATCGCGTACACGCGCGACGGGCTGAACGCGTTGAGTCAGTCGTTCCATACGCTGTTTCGCACGCGACTCGCTCGCGGCTACTGGCGCGACCGGCCGCGGCCGATCCTCATCAACAGCTGGGAGTCCACGTACATGAGGTTCGACGAGGCGAAACTGTTGTCGATCGCCGGCAAGGCGCATGAGCTGGGCATCGACCTGTTCGTGCTGGACGACGGTTGGTTCGGCCACCGCGACGACGCGACGAGTTCGCTGGGCGATTGGACGGCGGACCGGCGCAAGCTGCCGGACGGCGTCGACGGTCTGGCGCGGAAGATCAACGATCTGGGCATGATGTTCGGTCTGTGGTTCGAGCCGGAGATGGTCAGTAAGGATTCCGACCTGTATCGTGCGCATCCGGATTGGATGATTCGCGTGCCCGGCCGGGAGCCTCTGCAGGGACGCAACCAGTACGAGCTTGACCTGAGTAAGAGCGAGGTGGTCAACTATCTGTTCGCCGCGATGGGCGCGATTCTCGCGTCCGGCCGCATCTCGTATGTCAAGTGGGATATGAACCGCAGCATCACCGACGTGTTCTCGCAAGGTCGGCCGGCCGCGTTCCAGGGCGAGCTGCTGCATCGGCAGATCCTTGGCGTGTACGCGCTGTATGAGCGGCTGACAGCCGCGTTTCCGAAGGTGCTGTTCGAGTCGTGCGCGTCGGGCGGCGCTCGGTTCGATCCGGGCATGCTGTATTACGCGCCGCAGGGTTGGATTTCCGACGATACGGATGCGGTGGAGCGCGTGAAGATCCAGTTCGGCACGTCGTACGCGTATCCGGTCTCCAGCATGGGCAGTCATGTTTCGGCGGTGCCGAACCATCAGCTCATGCGCGTCACGCCATTGAAGACCCGCGCGGACGTCGCGTATTTCGGCACGTTCGGCTACGAGCTGGACGTGAATCGGATGACGGCCGATGAGCAGGAGCAGGTGCGCCGGCAGATCGCGTTCATGAAAGCGCATCGCGAGCTGATCGATACGGGCGACTTTTTCCGGCTGATCAGTCCGTTTGACGAGTCGGAGGTCGGTTTGCAGCCGGGCGCGGAGGCCGCGTGGATGGTGGCGTCGGCCGATCGGCGGCACGCGCTGGTCGGCTACTATCGCATGATCATGCCCGTGAACGAAGGCTATCGCACGTTGCGATTGGCCGGACTCGACCCGGCTGTGACGTACGCGGTGCGCGACACCGAGTTCCCGTTGCCGGCGTCGCGGTTCACGTACGGCGGCGACGAGCTGATGGCCCGCGGCTTCGACATCTCCGACACCGGGTTCGGCCCGTTCACCACCGACATGTATCAGGGCGACTATCTGACCCGCCTGTTCGAGGTCGACGCGATCTGATCGTCGCGGCCGCCATGTGCCGCTCCGTGCCTCGCGTACGGATCTCGTAACATGTCGCCGCCCGTTTTGGACTACGATATGCGTGGAACACAAGTCAATCCACGTCCATAAAAGGAGTACTGACGGTGAGCGAAGTGGTAACCGACAAGGACAAGGAATACGAGGCCGAGGAGTCGAAGACGGCCCCGGGCGCGAACCAGCCGATGAGCGATCGCGTGAACAACCGGTCGCTGCGTCCGAACAGCGACGCGTTCAAGGCGTTCATGAAGACCGGCTGGGACAATCAGGAGCCGGCCGTCGAGCCGTTGGAGTCCTCGAAGTTCACGCCGGCGCGTCTTGAGGCGCTCGGCAAGGCGTTTCCGGGCGAGCGTCTGGTGATCCCGGCGGGCCAGCCGAAGGTGCGCAACAACGACTGCGATTACATGTTCCGCCCGGATACGTCGTTCGCGTATTACACCGGCCTAGGTCAGGATTACGAGGCGGGCGCGGTGCTTGTGCTCAACCCGGTCGACCCGGATTCTGACGAGGCGAAGGCCGGCAAGACGCATGTGGCCGAGCTGTTCGTGGCGCCGCGTGCCGACAATTCCACCGAGGACTACTACCGTGACCCGCATTACGGCGAGTACTGGGTCGGTCCGCGCGCCGGTTTGAAGGAACTGCATGCGATGACCGGTCTGGAGACGCATGACATCGCGCAACTGGCCGACGCGCTCGGCAAGGACGTCGGCTCCGAGGCCGGCGCGGTGCGCGTGCGCGTGATCTCCGACGCCGACCCGCAGATCACCGCGCTGGTCGAGGGTATTCGCGAGGCGAACGGCTATGCGGACCCGGACAAGAACGCCGCGGACGACGACAAGCTGCACGAATTCTCCGCCGAAGCCCGCATGATCAAGGATTCCTATGAGATCGGCGAGATGCGCAAGGCGATCGCCGCGACCAAGGACGGTTTCGACCGTATCCTGACCCGTCTGCCGCATGTGATCGACAAGCCGAACTCGGAGCGCATGCTCGAGGGCGCGTTCAACTCGAACGCGCGCGAGGAGGGCAACGGCCTGGGCTACGACACGATCATCGCGTCGGGCGAGCACGCACCGATCCTGCACTGGATGCGCAACACGGGCGTGGTGCGCCAGGGCGACATGCTGCTCATCGACGCCGGCGTGGAGGTCAACAGCCTGTACACGGCCGACATCACGCGTACGTTCCCGGTCGGCGGCAAGTTCACCGATCTGCAGAAGCGCCTGTACCAGGCGGTGCTGGACTCCCAGCAGGCCGGTTTCGAGGCGGCCAAGCCGGGCGCGACCTACTCCGACATCCATCACGCGTGCATGCGCGTGATCGCGGAGCGTCTTCACGAGTGGGGCATCCTGCCGGTCGACGTGGAGGAGTCGCTCTCCCCCGAAGGCCAGCAGCACCGCCGTTGGCTCGCCTGCGGCGTGGCGCACCACCTTGGCCTTGACGTGCACGACTGCGCGCAGGCCCGCTACGAGTCGTATCAGGGCGCGAAGATCACGCCGGGCATGATCTTCACCATCGAGCCGGGTCTGTACTTCGCGAAGAACGACCTGCTGCTGCCGCCGGAGATGCGCGGCATCGGCATCCGTATCGAGGACGACGTGCTCATGACCGAGCACGGCCCCGAATGGCTCTCCGCCGGCATCCCGAAGCAGATCGACGAGGTCGAGACCTGGATGGCCGACCGCGCGACCGCCGCGCTGGTCTGACCGCCCCCTCCTCGGCTCCCCTTGTCAGGGGAGCTGTCGAACGCAGTGAGACTGAGGGGTAGTCAAGCGCCATGACGCACATCCTTCCGACTACCCCTCAGTCGGCTTCGCCGACAGCTCCCCTAGCAAGGGGAGCTTGTGTATAAACACGAAAGGACTTATCTATGCCAACCCCTGATTTCGTGCTTGAGTTACGTAAAAAGATCGGCCATGATCTGTTGTGGCTCATGGGCGTGACCGGCTGCGTGCTGGACGATGCCGGCCGCATCCTGCTCGGCCGCCGTTCCGACACCGGCGAATGGGCGATGGTCTACGGCATCAACGAGCCGGGCGAGCAGCCTGCGGACACAGTGATCCGCGAGATCAAGGAGGAGACCGGCGTGGACGCGGTTGTCACCGATCTCGTGGCCGTGATCTCCTCCGACAAGGTCATCACCTACGCGAACGGCGACAACACCATGTACATGGACCATTCGTTCCTGTGCACGGTCAAGCCGGGCGGCAACGCCGACCCGTTCGTCGGCGACGAGGAGAGTCTCAACGTCGGCTGGTTCGACCTTGACGCGCTTCCCCAGCCTCTCGCCAAGAGCACCATCGAACGCCTAGCCCTGTTCCGCCGCTACATCGACAACAAACACCACGGCGACGCCCACGCCTTCTTCATCACCGACGGCGAGCTGCACTGACGAGACACAGGCCGTATCAGGTATCCCACGCAGACCTCCGTATGGATCGGCCCGACTTCCCCTATCGGCCGGCGCCGGTTATTGGATCAGTGGCGGATCGTCATGGTGTTCGAGCACGGCCGCGACGATCACGTTGATGGCGTAGCGCGTGTACTCCGCGAGATCGACAGGGCTGTCGTCTTCGGACGTTTCGGTCTCGTCGTTCTCGTCTCCCTGCTGCAGCAGCCACTGATATTGCAGGCCGTCCATGACCGCAATGATGGCCGAGCTCGCCATCTCGGCCTCGGCCATGTTGATGGTGGCTTTGCGCTCCTTGGCCATCTGGACGAACGAGGCCATGAGGTCGTTGCGCAGATCGCGGTAGCGGTCCCGGAAGTACGGCATACTGGTGTTCTTCTTGACGACCGATTCCCCGGACATCATGGTGAACAGGCGTACCATGCCCGGATGCTTGGCATTGTCGTCGGCCGTGGCGGCAAGATGGCGGAACCAGTCCTCGCCGTGGTCGATGTGCGTCTGCTCACGCCGCTGGCCGCCAGAAACGTCGCGGTTCTTCACCACTTCCATCAGCAGGGCGCTTTTGGATCCGAAGTGGTGGAGCACGCCGGCCCGCGTGAGACCGGTACGTTCGGCGATCTCTTCCAGCGTCCCGTCGTTGAATCCCTTTTCCGCGAACACCTGCGACGCGGCGGCGATGATCTCGCGTCGCTTCTGCTCGGTTTCCGGGCGGTGCTTGCGGGGTTTGCCCCCGCGGCCACGTTCATTGTGCTGCGCATTGTCCTGCATAATTGACCTACCTACTACGATCAGGGTTTCCCATGCGGCGTTTGACGACCCGATCAGGTCGTCACGGCCGAACCGTTCCCGAGCACGCCCACCGGACGAGCCACGTCCTCACATAGCATGCCAGCCCGGGGAAGAAAAACAGCGCCACGAACAGCAGCCACGGCACGAACACCACCGACAGCACGGCCGTCAGCAGCACACACACCATCAGCGCGGATTGCAGCACATGTCCCAGTCCGGCACGGGCGGCCTTACAGAACAGCACCGCCACCGGAACGTCCAACGCCGGCCGAGACGCAAGCAGAGGAAATACGTTGACGCATGTTAGCATCCATACGGCTCCGACCACGTTCAGCGGCATCAGCACGTACTGGCTGCCGCCCGTCAGCATGGAGACGCCCCAGTATACGGCAAGCAACAAGACGAATCCGGCGACCACGATCAGCCACGCCGGCACTGCACGCCTCAAGGCACGCAGGTAGGCCGACCAGAAACGGGACGCGACCGGCACGGAGCCCTCTTCGATCATGTCGAACCGCACGCGGAACATCGCCGCCTCGCTCGCCCCGATCGTGACGATCGGCACGGAGCCAAGCAGGAACAGCAGGCTCAGTTCCATCACCTGCCAGACCAGTTCAAGCGTGCGGTACAGCTTGCCGTCAATGGAAAACAGTTTCATCGCATGCCATTATTCTCGTCGTTCCAGACCACGGTCAGCGCGGCCCTTGTCGGCATCGTCGCCGTGCGCGACGAACCGTCCACGCCGCGCATTTCCACGCCGACTCGCACGGCATGATCCGTGTCGTTGAACAGCACTGCGACCGTCGAACCATCCGTATTGCGGCAGGCCAGAGAACGCACGCCGGCGGTCTGATCGCTGTCGATGCGCACCGCGTCGGGTCGGATGAACTTGCTGAAATGGGCCAGACCGTAATAGTCCAGCGTGTATTCCACGGTCCGGTCGGCCTGATTGACGCGCAGCAGGCCACGACAGGTGCTGCGACCGAAACCGGGGACGACCGGCCCGTTGTGCTCGTCGAGCGCGAGATTCCACAGGATGAACGATTTCGACCCGTTGCGCAGGATGTCGATGCCGGTGCGCATGAGGTTGCTGAACGCCGGCTCGAATTCGGGGATCCATTCGCCGCCGGACCCCTCGGTGAAGTATACGTCCTTGTCAGGGAAGATCGCCGCGACGCGCGACTGGCTGACAGGCCGGCCGCCGTACCAGTGCCATGCGATGCCGTCGAACGCGTCGGCCGCGTCGTCGAGCAGGTTCAGCGGGTAGTCGATGCGGTCCCAGTTGTGGTCGTAGCCGAACACGCGTGTGTCGAGTCCCGCCTCACGCAGGGCGGGACGCAGGAAGCCGCGCACGAAACGCGCCTCCTGATCCGCCGGCATCAGCATGCCCGGATAGTGACCGGGCACGAACAGCGGCTCGTTCTGAGGCGTGACGGCGAAGACCGGAACCCCCTGTTCGGCGTACGTCTGGAGGAACCGCACGAAGTACCGGGCGTAGACCTCGTAGCGGTCTTCCTTGAGCTCTCCGCCGATCATGGAACCGCTGGTCTTCATCCATCCCGGTGCGCTCCACGGAGAGGCGATGAGTTTGAGCTGCGGGTTGAGTTCCATGGCCCATTTGGTCAGTGGAATGATGCTTTCCTCGTCATGATGGATGGAGAAGTGCTCGAGTTCCATGTCCTCGCGCCCGTCGGGCATGTCGTCGTAGCTGTAGATCGTGCGCGCGTAGTCCGAGGCTCCCATCGGGTTGCGCAGCAGGGACAGGCCGATGCCGAGTGCGGGATCGAACAATTTAGACATCGCGTACGTGCGATCCTCATCGTCGAGCACCTGTCCGATCAGGTGGGCGGACGCATCAGTGAACGACGCGCCGAATCCGTCGATACTCTGATGTCGGTGTCCGGGGTCGATGGTTATCGTCACGTCGACGGTGCCGGCCGTATCCTCTTCGATCGGCGTGAACATATGTTCCGGGCCGTCGGTCATATACATGGTGTTCATGAACGTGGTTTCCTTATTCATACGTGTCTGGACGCGAGACGTTTCCGGTCTGCCCCGTCACGGGCAGACCGGAAACGCTGGCTTACTCGCCGAGCAGCTTCTCGTTGCTCTTAATCTTCTCGTTGCGCACCTTGTTGATGGCATCGATGTCGTTGTTCTTCAGGAACGTCTTGTACTGGCTGACGATCCTGTCGAACTGCTTATCCGAACCGGCCCGGATGAGCGAGACCAGCGTGGACGACCATTTGGTCGTGATGGCCGAATACGAGCGGGCTTCCAGCGTGCCGGCGTCCGGCGTGATGTTCTCGATCTCGTACTGTGGGGTCAGATACTGCTGGTTGTGCTCCTGGAACTGCTTGATGGCGTCGGCGAAGGAGTCCTTGTTGAGCGCCTTGTACCGGTCGTGACCGAAGAGCACGAACTCGCCCATGCGGTATTCCTTCTGCCACTTCTCGGAGTCGTTCAGGCGGATCTTGTCGGCTTCGGGCGTCCATGAGACGGTGCCGTCGGCGTTCGTCGTGTAGGTCTTGCCTTCGATGCCGTAGTTGACGAGCATTTCACCGTAATCGGACAGCAGGTAGGTGAAGACCTGGATGGCCTTGGACGGGTTCTTGCACTGTTTGGTGATGTAGCTGACGGTCCAGCCGCTCAGGCCGGTCTCACTGAGCGTGGGCTTGCGCCCCTTGGTGCTGCGAATGCCGTCGATGGCGACGTACTGGCCGTCCGGGTCGGTTGAAGCCCACTGCTGCAGAGGCGCGCTCTGGCCGACGAAGCTGGTTACCAGCATGGTGGCGTATTTGCCGGTGCTCTCCTTCTCCTTGAAGGTATCGCCATCATCGGCGAAGCTGTCGTCGGAGATGTTGCCGTCCTCGTGCACCTGCCGTAGCGTCTTGAGCCAGGTCAGGTAGTCCTCGTCCATCTGCCGGTCGTAGAACGTGCCGTCCTTGCTCAGCGTGGGCACGCCGAGCATGTTCTGCAGCACGGTGTCGAGCGAGCTGTTGCCGCCGCTGAAGTCGTTGAAGCCGAACGGCACGAGGTCGGGGAACTTCTCCTTGATGGCCTTCATGCCGGCGATGAACCCTTCGGGCGTGGTGAAGTCCTGGTCGCCGATGGCCGCGAGCACGTCCTTGCGAATGACGAACGCCTGCGAGGTGTGGATCATGCCTGACTTGTAGTCCTCGGACGTGTTGGAGTACGAAGGGTATCCGTGTGTCTTGCCGTCGGAGAGCTTGAACCAGTCAAGCGTCTCCTTCTTGGCGACCTTCATGAAGTACGGGTCGTATTTCGCAGCAAGGTCCTGCAACGGGTACGACCAATTCTTCGCGGCCTTGGCAACGCGCGACGTACTATCGAACACGGTGATTACGTCGGGCAGGTCGCCGCCGGCGAAGTACGTGTTGAGCTTGGTGTCGTCGCCCGTGACGAACTTGATGTCGACGTTGAGATCCTCCTTGATTTTCTTGGTGATCAGGTCCTGACCGAACGACTTGTTCCACCAGTCGGCGTTCACGTACCAGGTGAGCGTGTTATCTTTGGAGGTGTCTGACTGCCACGCGGGCTTGTCCGCGGAGACCGTGTACGTGGGGTCAGGCAAAGCGGCGACTGTGTTCTTGGTGTAGGCGTTGTCGACGCCGCATCCGGCCAGCGGGGCAACCAGAGCGATAGAGGACAGGCCGATAATTACGTTCCGTATGATGCGAGTGTGCTTCATTGCTGTGTTCCTTGAGTTCATTGCCGTTTCAACCCTTGACTGCGCCGAGCATCGTGCCGCCGACGAAGTAGCGCTGCACCAGCGGGTAGAGCACGAGAATCGGCACGATCGTGATGATGATGGTCGACAGACGCACACCTCGCGTGGTGGTATCCAGAATGGCCGAAGCCATATTGCCGTTCTCCGACGCAGCCTGCGACTGCATGATGATGTTGTATAGGCGCATCTGCAGCGGGTACAGTTGCTCGTTGTTGACGTACAGTTTCGTGGTCATGAAGTCGTTCCACTGAGCGACTCCGTGGAACAAGCCGATTGTGGCCAGACCCGGCATCGACAGCGGCAGGATGATTGACGTGAAGATACGCCATTCGCTCGCACCGTCGATCTTCGCCGACTCGATGAGAGATTCGGGGATCTGACGGAAGAAGTTCATCAGAATGATCACATCGTAGTAGCTGAACAGCGCGGGAATGATGTACACCCAGAACGTGTCAAGCAGGCCGAGCGACTTGATGAGCAGGAATGTAGGAATCATGCCGCCGCCGAAGAACATGGTGATGATGCCCATCGCCGAATAGAACTTGCGCCCCCTGAGATACGCCTTGCTCATCGGGTAGGCGAACAGCGCGCAGAACAGCGTGTGCGCGACCACGCCGACCGCGGTCTTCGCCACGGAAATGAACAGAGCGTTCCACATGCCGTTGTTGGTGAACACGGCCTTGTAGTTGTCGAGCGTGAACTTGTCAGGCACCAGCGCGAGCCCACCGGTCGAGCCAGACGCGGAGAACGATGCGACGACGATATTCCACACAGGCACGGCAATCAGCAGCGTGAAGATGACCAATAGTGTGCAGTTGACCACGTCAAATGCACGGGAGGAGTGGCGGATGCGACGCTTGGGATCAAGCGCGAGCGATTTGTCTTGTACCATGATGCCGCTTCCTTACAGTACCGACTGGTTGTCGTTGATTTTCTTGGTGACCATATTGGTGATGACCAACAGAATCGCGGAAATGACCGAGATGCCAAGTCCGACCGCAGTGGCGTAGGAGAAGTCGCCTTGCGTCATGCCCATGCGGTAGACGTACGAGTTGATGACCTCGGCCTTGGCCTGGTTCTGAGAGTTCATAAGCACGAGGGTCTGGTCGAGGTTCGAGTTGAGGATGCCCGAGACCGACAGAATCAGGTTGAGCGTAATCATGTTGCTGATACCGGGCAGGGTGATGTGCCAGATGCGCTTGATTTTCGACGCACCGTCGAGTTCTGCCGCCTCATACAGGCTCTGGTCGATGCCGGCCATGGTGGCCAGATAGAGAATCGTGCCCCAACCTGCTTCCTTCCACACGTCGGACAGCGATGCGATTCCCCAGTACTTGTCGGCGTCAAGCAGGTAGTTCGCGCCGGCATTAATGCCGAAGACATGTAACGTCGAGTTCAGCAAACCGTTGGAAGACAGCCAGCTGATCAGCATGCCACCAAGGATGATCCAAGAGAAGAAGTGCGGCAGATAGGTAAGGGTCTGCACGATCTTCTTGAACGGGCCCCATGGCACCTCGTAGATCATCACGGCGAGGATGATCGGCAGAATGAATCCGAGGACGAGCTTGATCACGCTGATGCCCAGCGTGTTGACGACGGAATCCCAGAAATAGGAGTCGCCGAGAATGATCCTGAAGTTGTCGAGCCCGACCCACGGGGCATCGCCGATCGTGTCCACCACGGTGTAGTTCTTGAATGCCAGCACCAATCCGTAGATCGGGATGTAGTTGAAGATGATCATGAAGATGATGCCTGGCAACACCATGATCTGCAACTGCCACTGGTAGAAGAAGCCCTGCCACCAGCGCGCGAACCGCACGCCCAACGACGCGCGTTGCTCCGCAACAGCCATGCCTGTTCCTTTCCTTGTCTCGTGGATGCGCGGCAGCGGTGCCGTCCCTGGCTTTCTCTGCATTGAGGGAATCCGCTGCGCTTCGACATCTGAAGTATATTACTCAGAGTAATCGAAGTCAAATCCATGAATCGCGGCAGATTGTCACTATTTTTCGTTGAAATTTCAGCTTTTTAGTCATATATACACCCACGCCGCAAAAAACACGTTAAACTTACTGTCAGTAACTCAATATTAGTTGTTCCTTGCCATGCCCACATACGGCAACGGGCGGAACAATCGCAGACCAAAGGAGGAAACCATGCGCCCAGCAGCTGCACGGCGGGCACGCCACAAGCCGACAACCTCTGAGGACCCAACCGTTGTATCCACGCGATACGGCCTGCTGAAAGGCCTTTGCACGGTCAACAACAAGGGGCCGGAGGACCTCGTCGAATACCGAGGCATACCCTATGCCGAACCGCCGGTAGGAGCGTTGCGCTGGAGACCACCGCAGGATCTCAAACCTTGGAAAGGCGTGCGCGAAGCCTATCACTACCAACCCATGCCCATGCAGGACCTCGAATCCGACATTGAACCGTGGTGCTCCGACTTTTACTACGGAACCGTTCCGCAGACGAGCGAGGACTGCCTCTACCTCAACATCACCACCACACAGTCCGCGTTGATCGACACGACCAAACGGCCGGTTTACGTATGGTTCCACGGAGGAAGCCTCGACAAGGCGTATGCATACGAGCAGGAAACAAACGCCGCGGCTTTTGCAGCCCACGGAATAGTCGTCGTCAGCGTCGAGCAACGACTTGGAGCTTTCGGCTATCTCGCCCTAGAGCAATTATCAAATGAACAGGGCCATAGCGGCAACTACGGTCTGATGGATCAGATCAAGGCCATGCAATGGATAGTCGACAATATCGCGGCCTTTGGCGGAGATCCATCCAGCATCACCATCGGCGGACAATCGGGCGGCACTACCAAATGCATGGCGATGGCGACCTCTCCCAAGCTGTCCGCACCAATACGGGGCATGATTCTCGAAAGCGGGCTGAAATGGACCGATACCTATCAATCCCAATCAGCTGCCGAACAACGAGGAGCCATCTATCTCCACGATCTCGGCCTCGCTCCAGACATACCGCTGGATAAGCTACGCTCCATGAGCGCCGAACAGCTCATGGATACCGACAGTGCAGGTTGGACGGGCCATATAACGCAGGATGACAATTACATTGTCCATGCATCGGCGGCCGATGCGATACGCGCCGGGGCACTCGACTCGATCAACATACTCACGGGCACCAACTACGGCGAAGGTGACAACCACGGAATCATCACGGCGCAGGATTTCTACGTCCACTATCGGCAACTACTTGGAGACCTATACGACGAATATGACTTCAGAAACCTTGTCACCGTCACCGACCAGACCGCAGCGTATACTGCGCGTGAATTGGAAACATACGGGCTCGGCACCAACGGCGGCAGGAATTTGATGGTCGCCCGCGCCTTCGGCAGGATGATGAACAGACGCATCGGCAGCAAACAGGCCACATACGCCTATGTGTTTTCGCATATCACCCCACAAAGCATTGGTGACATCGGCACCGTCCGGTCCCGAGCAGCAAACTGGGCATGGCATTCCAGCGAACTGTGGTACACCTTCGACTCGCTGGATGCCGGCGTGCCGCCGACACGTCAATGGACCGCCTACGACCGAATTCTGGCCAAGCAAGTCAACGCCTATTGGTCCAACTTCATCAGGACCGGCGTTCCCAATGGTCAATCCGAGGGAATCCCATTGCCTGCATGGCCTAAAGCCGACGACTCGCTGGGCTACATCGATCTGGGCGATGGCATACAGGGTCATGTCAAGGAATCCTCACGACTGGAGCAGCTTCTCGACGAATACGCCACCAAGGCATTCGAACTGGGCTGAATCAACAGCGAAAGCCGACGATTCAGCGGAGCCTTCATCACCACTCCGGCCACCATCACACATCAGCACATCAACGAAAGGAAACCAATCATGGACGAAACAGCACACATCGCCGATCTCATCGCGACCCGCACACAGGAACGACACCTGAACGTGTACTACATACAAACACGACGAGCCGGAAAAATCACCGCCGACTTGCACCGACTTCCACGCAAAACCCGACTGAACATGTACTCCGTCAGCAAAAGCGTCACATCCATCGGCGTAGGACTGGCCATTCAGGAAGGATTGACCGAACTCGACGAACACATATGCGACGCCCTTCCCGAATACGTTCCAGACAACCCCAGCACCAATCTTCAAGCGGTCACCGTGCGAGACCTGCTCACCATGAGCTCCGGGCTTCGCGATCCGCTATTCTTCTCGGAGGACGAGAACCGATACCGGGTTCATGACTGGATCTCGTACTTCTTCCATGCCGATTTCGCGAACCAGCCGGGTACACGGTTCCTGTACAGCAATTTCAACACCTACATCGCCAGCTGCATCGTGGAACGACGGGCAGGACAGAATCTACTGAACTACCTGCGCAACCGTCTGTTCGAGCCTCTAGGCATCGGCAATCCGGACTGGACACTCTGCCCGCAGGGTCACGTCCACGCCGCCAACGGCCTATACCTCACCATCGACGAACTCGGCAATTTCGGACAGATGCTCTGCCAGAACGGTGTCTTCAACGGTCTGCATCTCGTCGACGAACGATATGTGCGGGATGCGACGACCAAACACATCGACACCGACCCAGACCATAAGGAAAAAGCGAGTCACTCATACGGATACGGATACCAGTTCTGGATGGCGCCGTGGCCGGGAGCCTTTCTCTGCGACGGCAGATACGGCCAATATTGTCTCGTCATCCCCGACCAGGAAACCGTAGTCAGCATCATGTCGATGGACCCCAATTACGGCGAGATACGCGACATCATGCTGAACAGTACCGCCGAAGCTCTCGCGATCTAATCCTGCATCCCCTTCTTCAGGTCCGGCTTGTGTACCGCGCTTTTCCTTCGTTCGAATGGAGGAGTGCTATGGCAGCATGTGTTCGGCGTCGATCAGGTGCAGGTTGTCCTCCAGTTCGGCCTTGCGTCGGGTGGTTTCGCTTGCAGGGTGTTTGGTGAACAGGTAGTAGATCCGATCTCCAGGCTCCTTGACCAATGGCGATCTGCTTTTGAGCGTGTCGATGGTTTCGGTCTCGTTCACGCTCTCACGCCATTTGCATTCGCCCAACAGCACTCTGTGGTTGAACGAGTCGGCCATGACGATGTCGATGTCGGCCTGTTCACGGCGCATCGGGTCGTTGCCCCACCATTTACCCATGTTGGTCGGAACGAACTCGTCCTGATCGTCGCCGTAATGCCTCAGCAGCCACTGCTGGCACATGGTCTCAAACTGCTGGCCGACATACGTATCGAACGCCGGCCCCTCGGTGCCGACACGGCCGGCCGCGCGCCCACGCCGCGCGTCGATCATCTGAGTGGCCGGTGCAACGAACCGGTACCAATACGCGAAGAACGGATCGCGCAGCTTCCACAATCCCTTGCGAGAATGGGCCGGGTCCTCGCCGAACGGGACCTGCCGTTCAACGATCTTCAACTGTTCGAGCGTGCGTAGGTAGGCGCCGATCGCGTTCTGCTCGATGCCGGCGTATTCAGCGATCTCCTTCGGACGGGTCCGTCCCGAACCGATCGCGTCAAGCACGGAACTGTACGCGGCCGGCTCGCGCAGCTCCTGTCGCAGCAGCATCACGGGCTCCTGGTAGAGCAGGCCGGATTGGCTGAAGCACTGTGCCATGACATTCTCCCGGAACGACTTCGTCGGGTCGATCTGCTCGAGATAGTAGGGAGTGCCGCCGAACACCGCATAATATTGGATGCGATCCTTCCAATCGGCGTTTCCGGGCATCATGCGGCACGCGTCGAACAGGCCGAACGGCTTGAGCTGGATCTGCGCGTTACGCCGGCCGTACAAGGGACTGTGATAGCCAAGGACCTTGCCTTCCATGAACCCCTCGTTGCTGCCACACAACACCATCATGACCCGGGTGCCCTTGAACTGGTGGTCGATGGCTATCTGCAGAGCGGACGGCAGACTCGGCTCCACGGCGGCCGCGTACGGGAACTCGTCGAACACGAACACGAACCGCCGCCCATCCTCGCCGGCCTTCCTCGCGACATACGAGAACGCGTCCTCCCATGTCCTGAACGGCCCGCTGTCCTCGGTCTCCCCGAAGAACCGGCGGACCTCCGTGGAAAAGCCGCGCAGGTTCATCGCCGCGCTTTGCTCCTTGGCCGTGAACCACAGCGTCGGACGATCCTCGCAGAACCTGGACAGCAACGCGGTCTTGCCCACACGGCGCCGACCGTACACCACGATCATCTGGAACTTGTCCAACGAATAGTGGTAGTCCAGCGTGTCAAGCTCCTCATCCCTGCCAACGAATTCCATATGCTGCCTTCTTATTCGCAATGTGTCTTATATAATGTTCATACAGTAACATTATATACAGCAACATTAAAGTTAAATAATGTTAGCAAGGAAACACAATACTTACTGACAGATTAACGGAACATTGCGATGCATCGCACTTGGGCTTATTCCCACTCCCGAACGCGGGCACGGCAACGCCGAGACATCCGCTCCCCGTATGATGGTGGTTTATGAGTGTTTCCTCCCTTCTCGACGGCGAGCTGCGCGAGTATGCCGACCGCCGTTTCGTCGAACGAGCCGATCTGATCGCCAAGCTTCCTGCGGCATCGTCGCTGATGGATACGTTGTCCGGCGACCGGCTGACGCTGATGCGGCTCGCGTACGGCACGCTGCCGGCCAACGATGTCATCGACTGTGATCCGGCCATGCTGCTCTCGTTCGCGGACCATGCGCTGATGCTACGTCGCACGATGCCGTGGACGCGCGATCTGCCGGTCGATCTGTTCGTCCATTACGTGTTCTGGCCGCGCATCAACAACGAGGCGCTGGCCGATTGCCGGCCGCTGTGCTATCGGGAACTGGCCGACCGCGTGCAGGGTCTTGACGCCACGCATGCGATGCTCGAAACGAACTACTGGTGCGCCGAACACGTCACCTATCATCCGTCCGACAACCGTACGCTCAACGCGATCGGCGCGTTGAACCTCGGTCTTGGCCGTTGCGGCGAGGAGTCGACGTTGCTGGTCACCGCCTTGCGTGCGATCGGCATTCCGGCCCGTCAGGTGTACACGCCGCGATGGGCGCACTGCGACGACAACCACGCATGGGTGGAGGCGTATGTGGATGGCCGTTGGCGGTTCCTTGGCGCGTGCGAGCCGGAGGAAGTGCCGGATCGCGGCTGGTTCGACAAGGCGTCGACGCGTGCGATGCTCGTGCATGCGCGCGTGTTCTGCGATTTTTCCGAGGGCAACGTTGACGCGTCGGCGAGCGCGGGCGGCGACGGCACGATGCTGCTGTGTAATCTGACCGCCGACTACGCGCCGACGACCGATCTCGTGGTGACCGTGACGGACGGCGACGGGCGGCCTGTCGCCGGCGCGAACGTGGCGTTCGAGCTGCTGAACATGGCCGAATACTATCCGATCGCGACCGCGGTCAGCGACGATCAGGGTCGTGCCCGCATGACGCTCGGTCGCGGCAGCATTCGCGTGCACGTCAGCCACGACGGTACATTCGCCGACGCGATCGTCAACACCGCCGATACCGATGCCGTCACCGTCGTACTGCCAATCAACGCTGCCATCAATAAGCTGAACGTCTCTCTGTCATCTCAATCGAGCGACTCCTCACTGTCATCTCGACCGAGCGCAGCGAGCGGAGAGATCTTGTCATCTATCACGCACAACTCCCCATCCTGGGCACCCATCGACCTCGTCGCTCCCCCAAGCGGCACGCCACGCAGCCTGCCATTGACCGACGAGCAGCAGCGTCGCACGATCGAACGCCGCGCACAGGCCGAGTCGATGCGCGCCGAACGAGTGAAGGCGTTTGCCGATCTCGTCGACCAACCGACCCGTCACTCGCTGGCCGATCGATACCAATCCGTATCGCCCAACGCCGCCGATACCATCTCATCTCTGCTGACCACTGCCGGAGCCAACGCGCCCGTCATCGCGTCGTTCCTGCTCGCTGACACCGACGCCGATCCCGGCATCGCCGACCGAGACCGTCTCGCACTGCTGTCGGCGCTGAGCGTCAAGGACCTGTGCGACGTGTCTGCCGCCGCACTCAATGATGCCGTTCATTCCGCCTCCAAGGTGCGCGGCTATGCGCTGGACGTCGCCCTGTCCGACATCGCGCAAGCCGACCGGTACGATCTGTACGCGCGCTACGTGCTGGGTCCGCGAGTCGGCAACGAACCGCTGACCGGCGACCGCACGCGGCTGCAAGCCATGCTCGAACGCACGGCCGACACGGATGTGCTGCGCGCCCGGCCGCAGCTCATCCGTCAGTATCTGCTCGATCATGTCGACGCCGCGCAGTCCGGGGAGGAGACGCCGGAGCCGATCTCCTCCACCGGCATGCTGACGGCCGGCATCGGCACGCCGCGTTCGTTGGACACCGCGTTCGTGACCGTCTGCCGCGCGTTGGGCGTGCCGGCGCGGTTCGATCCGCAGACCGGCGAACCCGAGTATTTCCAAGGCGATGCGTTCCATCATCTGCCGGCGATGCATGCGACCGATGATGCCGCCGCAACGGTCGAATCGACGGCGACGCTCATCGTCGTCGCGCCGACTGGCGAGCACCCCGCGTACGGCGCGGATTGGAGCATCGGCCGACTGGTCAGCGACGCGCACGGCACCGATTTCGCGTCGCTTGACCTGTGGGAGCGCGCGTGGGACGGCGATCGCATGGCGTTGACGGTCGAAGCGGGACTGTACCGGCTGATCACCACGGTGCGTCTGCCGAACGGCGGCCAGCAGACCAATGAGGCGATGTTCCGGCTGGATGCCGGCGACGAGCGGACGGTGACGTTGGTGATGCGCGAGCCGAGCGAGGACGAGTTGCTGGAACATATCGTCGTCGATGACGTGACGTTCCACGCGGCGGCATGTGACGACACGAACATGGTCGGTGACGGAACCGAGACGGCATGCGATCGCCGCGATGGCCACATCGGTTCGGACGAGGCACGTCATCTGTCGCAGCTGCTGCCCGACCGCGCGATTGTCGCGATCCTCGACGCGCATGGTTCGGAACCGAGCATCCATGTACTCGATGAGCTGATCGCGCGTCTGCGCCGCGATGCGCACGATGACGGTTTCGCCGGCGATACCACGACCGATGACATTCCGGTCGTGTTCGCCGCGTGTCCGGTCGATGCACCGCTGAGCGCCACGCTGCGCTCGATGTTCGACCGGCTCGGCGACGACTCCCCCGCCGTGTGGCGTTGCGACGCGACGACCTACGAGCGGCTGACGCGCGGCATGTACGTCGACCCCGACAAGCTGCCAATGATCCTCGTCACCCGCAAGGACGGCGACCGCATCATCGGCACCTACGCCTCCACCGGCTACAACGTCGGCTCCGTCGACCTCGCCTTCCGTCTCGCGGCGAAGTGACGAGGTTGCGAGTATCGGAATATTGAATCGGCCTTCGGCCGATGCTGCGTTGTTGGCGGCTTCGCCGCGTACCCCAACCCGTCAGCTTCGCTGACACCCTCCCCTAAGAGGGGAGGGAAAGGGCTGAACACCTCCCTCCCCTCTTAGGGGAGGGTGGCCGGCGCAAGCCGGGCGGGTTGGGGTACGCGGCGAAGCCGCCACCAACAACGCGGACGAAGTCCGTCCATAATTACAAAACGTGTACCCGCGAAGCTGACGGGTTGGGGTACGACGACGCGCAGCGTCGTCAAAACACAGAATCGGCCGCACAACAGTGCGGCCGATTCCATACCCCCTATTGGCGATCCCCTATCAGCGCAGCTTACGGCCGGCGCACCAGACCTCGCCGACCTGCCAGGTGGCGGGGTCGGTGAGCAGCAGGTCGGCGGCATAGCCGGGGGCGATCAGACCAAGCGGCGCGCCGGTGACCGGGTTCGGCCGGTCGAAGCCGAACGCGCGCGCCGGCGTCAGGGTCGCGGCTTCGACCGCCGCGGCCGCGTCGAATCCGAGTTCGAGCACCGCACGCTGCACGGCGACCTCCAAGAGCAGCGTCGAACCGGCGATCGCGCCGTTGGAGACGAGCCTCGCGTGCCCGTCCACCACATTCACGTCAAGCGCGCCGAGCTTGTACGCACCATCCGGGCAGTCGGTCGCGGCCATCGCGTCGGTGACGAACGCGATCCGATGCGGCGCAAACCCGAATCCGAGCCTGACCATCGGGTTCTGCACGTGGAATCCGTCGTTGATCAGCTCGATGGTGACGCGCGGGTCCTCCACGGCCGCCGGAATCGGGCCGGGTTCGCGGTGGTGCAGACCGTTCATCGCGTTGAACATGTGGGTCATGATGCCCGCGCCCGCGTCGAAGCCGCGCTTGGCCGTCTCGTAGTCGGCGTCGCAGTGGCCGACCGCCGGCACGACGCCGGCCGCGGCGAACTGCTTGATCGCGCCGATGCCGTGCGGCAGTTCGGGCGCGATGGTGATCTGGCGGATGCAGCCGTCGGCCGCGTCAAGCAGCTCGTCGACCAGCTCGGGCACCGGGTCCTTCAAACATTCGGGATCGTGCGCGCCCTTGCGGGCGAGCGCGAGGAACGGGCCTTCCAGATGCGCGCCGAGAATATCCGGGCGTTCGTCCATCTTGGCACGCACGGTGCGCACGTTGCGTTCGATCACGTCGATCGGATTGGTGATAAGAGAGAGCACCTGACGGGTCGTGCCGTGCACTGCGTGGCCGGCTCGCGCGACGTCGATGCCGTCCGGGCCGTCGTCGAAGCTCTTCTCCCATGCGCCGTGCGCGTGGATGTCGACGTAGCCCGGCGTGAGCACGCGCCCGCCCGCGTCGATGATCGCGTCGTCGTCGGCCGGGTCGATGCCCACTGATCGGCATGCCGATTCGAACGCCTCCTCGTCGGTGCCGGTGGCGACGATCACGCCGCGCGCGTCAGAGACGACCCAATAGTGGTCCTGCACGCCGCGCGCGTCCACCTTACGCGCGTGGTGGATGGCGATGGCCGACGGCTCGCCGGTGAGCGCGGCCGTCACCCGGGCGACGGTCTGTTCGCGTGATTCAGTCATACGAATTCCTTTCCGTACATGTACACGACAATGATAGGTGCACAAAGACGGGCTCCCTGCCTTACAGGGAGCCCGTCAACGAATCAGATGCCCTGCCACGCCGGCTTGTGCTCGAACGCGTAGCGGTAGTAGTCCTTGTGACGCAGACGGCTGGCGGCCTCCTCGTCGATGATCACGGTCGCATGCGGGTGCAGCTGCAGCGCGGAGGCCGGGCAGAACGCGCTCACGCCGCCCTCGATGGTCTCCTCGATGGCCTCGGCCTTGCCCGAGCCGAACGCGAGCAGCACGAGATGACGGGCCTTCAACACCGTGCCGATGCCCTGCGTGATGCAGTGGGTCGGCACCTGGTTGATGTCGTCGTCGAAGAAGCGCGCGTTGTCGATGCGGGTCTGCTCGGCGAGGGTCTTCACGCGCGTGCCGGACGCGAGCGAGGAGCCGGGCTCGTTGAAGCCGATATGGCCGTCAGTGCCGATGCCGAGAATCTGCACGTCGATGCCGCCCGCGGCCTCGATGGCCGCATCATAGGCCGGGCCGGCGGCGGCGATCTTGTCGCCGTCCTCGAGCGGCGCGCCGTCAAGCACGTCGCCCGGCACATGCACCAGCTCCGGGTTGAGGCCCAGAGGCTCCACGACCGTGCGGTGGATGGTGGAATGGTAGGACTCGGGGTGGGTCAACGGCAGACCCAGATACTCGTCGAGCGCGAAACCGCGCACCTGAGACACGTCGATGTGCTCGGCCTTGACTTTGGCGGCCAGCGCCTTGTAGGCGGCCAGCGGGCTGGAGCCGGTAGCCAGGCCCAGCACCGCGTTCGGCTTGCTCTTGATCAGTCCGGCGACGCAGTTCGCGTAGATCTCACCGGCTTCGTCCTCGTTCTTGACAATGATGACTTCGGTCATGGCCATCCTTTCGTCCTTGTACCCGCAAAGCCCGACAGTCGCCCACGATGGCCCTGCGCACTTTACGCGTATCCGTTGTATTCGCTACAGGCCCGCCGCACGACGGCATGCACACCATGTCATGCGTCCTCAACGACACCCGTAATTGTTAATAGTACTTACATAAATAGAAAACCGCCATCTTACGGCGTTTTCCCGGTTGCCACGCGAAAAGTACCCGTTATAATGGAAAGACAGTTATTAGGAATTCGATGACGCATTCCTTGACGTAACGACTCACGCATGGGACCATCGCAAGGAAAGGCGGCAGACATGGCCGAACACACCTACACGGGATCGTTCCCGTTGCACACGCCGGGGAAGATCACCAAGGCCAGTCCATCGGATGTGCGCCGCAAGAACCGTTCGCTGATCTTCAGTCTGCTGTTCCCCTCCAACCAATGCTCGCGCGCCGAACTAGGCCGGCGCACCGGATTGTCGCGCGTGGCCGTTTCCGACGTGGTCAACGACATGCTCGACGAGGGTCTGATCCGCGAGAACGGTTTCGAGACTGCCACCACCGGCAAGGGCAAGCGCGGCACGCTGCTGAGCATCGACACGAACCGTCTGCGCATCATCAGCCTCGATCTGTCGCAGGCCAATCTGGTACAGGGAGCCGCGACCGATCTGCTCGGTCTGCCGCAGCAGCGCATGGAGATCGCGCTCGGCCCCGACAATCCGATCGATGTGGACATGATCGTCCAGTTCGTCGACGAACTGCGCGCCGACCTCGACGTCAACCGCATCATCGGCATCGGCATTTGCGTGCCCGGCGTGATCGATAACGGCGTCGTGCGCGAATCGACGGCACTGGACTGGCATGACGTCGATCTCAAGGCCACGTTGGAACGCCGGTTCGGCATTCCGGTCACGGTCACGAACGACGTGGTCTGTTCGATGCTGACCGAACGGTTCTTCGGCCAGGGAGGCCCGAACATGCTGTTCGTCAAGAACGACATCGGCATCGGCTCGGCCACGCTGATCGATGACGTGCCGGTGGTAGGCGAGCATCATGCCGGCGGCGAGATCGGCCATATTTCGATCGATCCCGATCATGGGCCGCAATGTCCGTGCGGCAAGCGCGGTTGCATGGAGCGGCTGATCTCCGCGACGGCGTTGCGCGAGCGGCTGGCCCAGGTGCCGAAATCTGAGCGTCCCGACATCATCCGCAGGGCCGGTGAATACTTGGCGACTGCGCTGGCGATGCCGATCGGGCTGCTGGACATCGCGGACATCTGCGTGTATGGGCCGGCCGACATCATCAACAACACATTCCTTGAGGCGGCGCAGGACCGGCTCGACCGCGCCACCGCATCCAAGTCCCACGCCCGCAGCATCGTCCGTCGATGCCAGTGCGGCGCGGACATCACGCTGCGCGGCAGCTCCATCGCCGTCATCCGCCATTACATCGAAGAGGGCTGATCCGGCTTTCGAGTCACGGCAAACGGCCGTATCTGAGTTGACATGGTGCGTCATGGACTCAGGTACGGCCGTTTATTATGCCGATGGTCACGCCAAAGCGGCGCCGATGGCGCCGAGCGGGGCGTCGGCCGGGGCGAGACGGATGCGCGATGCCAGATCCAGTCCTTTGAGGAACGGGCATGTGGCTTCACGCCGGTGCAGTTCGTCGGCCGTGACGTCCAAGAGCGGCTGGCCGGTTTTCGCCATGCCGCCGCCGAAGATGATCATGCGCGGGTCGACCGATTGCGCGGCGATCTGCACCGTGTCCACGATCGCATGCGTCACCATGCCGAGCACGCGTATCGCATCTCCATTGCCGCCGCGGGCCTTCGCGATGAGGTCGGGCATGGGCGGCACGCCGTCCGCGGTCGGCCACAGTCGCGCCACGGACGCGCCCGAGCACACGGTTTCCAGGCACCCGCGCTGGCCGCACGGGCATGGCAGACGGTTCGGGTCGACCGGCACGTGACCGATCTCCCCCGCCGCTCCGCTGGAACCGTGCTGCAGCACGCCGTCGATGAGGATGCCGGCGGCCAGTCCGGTGCCGAAGTTCAGGAACACGATCGTGCCACTTACATCGTCGCCGCACAGCACGCTCGCCGCGCCGACGGCCGCCGCGTTCACGTCGTTGTCGACGTGCACCGGCATACCGCCGAGCCGTTCGCTCACCAGCGGCCCCAGGTCGAGCGTGTCGATGTCGAGGTTGACGACATTGGCGATGCGGCCGGTCGCCGAATCCACCCTGCCGGGCGTGCCGATGCCGACGCGCGCCACATCGGACAACCGTTCGCCGGAGACCTCGCGCACCAAGGCCACGACATCCGCGACGACGTTGTCGCCGCCGCGACGGGCCGGCACACGGTGCGACGCGACGACGGCGTGCGCCGCGTCGAGTAGCACCGCTTCGATCTTGGTGCCGCCGATGTCGACGCCGACCAGATATTGACGATCAGTCATGGTCATGCCACCTTACTGTTGCGTGAATCCGAGCGACGCCAGGAACGCCAGCGTCTGCTCCTTGCGTTTGAATACGGCCGTGTTGACGAGGATGCGTTCGCATACGCTGCCGAGTTCGTCGTGTACGGCCGCGCGGATCGCGTCGCGGTCGCGCGAACCGTCGAGCATGGCGGTCAGTTCGTCCCAGACCATCGTGAACTCGCGGACTTCCTGCGGCAGCGGGCGGCCTTCCGCGAGCGCGTCCTCGATCGTGCCGAGCTGGCCGACAAGCCGACCGGGCAGGATGAACAGGCCCTGCGCCTCGATCAGTCCGATCGGCTCCTGCTTGATCGGCCAGTATTCGGGGTGCGCGTGGAACACGCCCTCCGGGTAGTCGTCGCTGACCGCGTTGTTGCGCAGGATCAGGCTCATCTCGTAGCCACGACCAGTCCTGATGACGCTGGGCGAGAGCGCGGACTGCCGATTGCCATCCGCGTCATGGCTGGCGATGTTGGCCGCCGCGTCGTCGTAGTCGATCCACGCCTTGCGGATGATGTCGGCGAGCGCGACGATCTCGTCTCGAGAGTGGGAGACGACGCGCATCGCCGTTCCCGGCCAGTCGAGGATCTCGACCGTCGCGTCGTCATGCCCGGGCAGCGTCAGGCTCGCCCATGTGGCGGCCTTGAACATCGGCAGGATCTCGCCGCCGCCCTGATAATGGTCGTGGGCGAGCACCGAGCCACCGATGCGTGGCAGTGCGGCGTTGCAGCCGAGGAAGTAGCCGTCGAACCGGTCGACGAAGTCGAGCAGGTGGCCGAACGTGTCGCGGTCGACGTGCATGGGCGTGTGCTCCATGTTCACGCAGATGCCGTGTTGGTTGAAGTACCCGTACGGCGAGAACTGCCAGAACCACGGGGTGCCGCCGAGCGTGACCGGCATGGTGCGCAGCGTGCGCTTGTCGCGTCCCGCGAAGCCTTCGTTCTCGTGGCAGATCGTGCAGGCCGGGTAGCCGCCCGCGACCGCGTTGCCGGCGGCCGCCTTCTTCATGTTCTTGAATTCGGGTTTGGCGAGGTTGATGGTGACGACGAGGCCGTGCGAGTCGAAGCGCGGGTTGCGTTCGAGCGTGGCCTTTTTGACGTACGTGTTGGCGACGCAGTAGTCGTAGAACCAACGCATCGCCTCCATGCCGCCGTGCTTCGCTTCCACGACGGCGAACCGGTCTGCGATGGCGGAGGGAGCTGCGGAGAGGATACCCATGACCTCGTCCGCGATCGATGCGCCGTCCTCCGGTTCGATCAGCCCGGCGTCCGCGGCGGCTGTGCAGAGCGCGGCCACGAGATCGTCGACGGTGCTCTCGCCGGCCGTCGCGCCGGTCGGATGGTACGAGCCGAGGCCGAAGAGCGCAAAGATGCGGTTGCGCGTCCAGTCGGCGTCGCGCGGATCGAGATCGAGATGGCGGATCGCATGGTCGACGAGCGCGTCGATGGCCGCGTACACGGCGTCGAGCGGCGTTGCGGCCGCGGCTGTCTGCCCGCCCATCAGTGTGTCTCCCCCATCACGTCGGCGACGATCGCCGCAGTGTCGGCCGCCTTGGCTTCCATCTCCTGCACGAGTTTGATCTGCGTGCGCGTGCGCACGAGGTTGTGCTCGGGGTATTTGGTGGCGAAGTACACGTCGCCGGCCAAGTAGTCGGCGAGGAATCGCATGCCGCATTCGATCGTCATCATGATCGCGCCCATCGGCAGCAGTTCGGCCTCGCGCGCGGTGATGCTGCTACGCAGTTCGCCGACGAATCCTTCCGTGTACGCGCGGAACAGGTCGGTGCTGAAATGCACCTTGTCGAGATCCGGTTCGTCCTCGAGCGCGGTGGAGGCGCCGAAGCGGATCGAATCGCCGAAGTCGTAGAGCATGGAGCCGGGCATGACGGTGTCGAGGTCGATGATGGCGCGCGCCTTACCGGTGTCGGCATCCATGAGGATGTTGTTGAGCTTGGTGTCGTTGTGGGTGACGCGCAGCGGGATCGTACCGTCCGCAAGCCCGGAGGTGATGGCGTCGTAGATGTCGGCGTGGGCCATGTAGAAGTCGATTTCGCTTTGGCAGGTCTTCGCACGGTCCTTCACGTCGGCGGCGACCGCGGCCTTGAAGTCCTCGAAACGGTGGGGCGTGTCGTGGAAGTGGGCGATGGTTTCGGTCAGCTGCGAGGCGTCGAAGCCGGAGAGCTGGTTCTGGAACGCGCCGAACGCCGCGCCCGCGCCGCGGAACACGGCCGCGTCGGAGACGAGGTTGTAGGAGACGGTGTTCTCGATGAACGCGTAGACGCGCCATGCGCCGGACGGTTCAGTGACGTAGGTCGCACCGTCGTTGGCACGGATGATGTCGAGCGTTTCCTGGCCCTGTTCGCGCAGGTAGGCGGTGACGAGTTCGACGTTGCGCATGAGATGCACGACGTCGGGGAAGATGTCGGTGTTCATGCGCTGCAGGATGTAGCGTTTCGCGTCCGTTACGACCAGATAGGTGGCGTTGATGTGGCCGTCGCCGTATGGGGTGATGCTTTCGACCGTTCCCTCAAGCGGGAAGCGGGAGGCGACTTCGGCGAGCGTGGCGTCGGTGTCCGTCATGGGAACCCTCTTTCATAGCTGATCCAGCCGATCGATGATGTACGGCACGGTGAGCCATGCACGACCGCATGGCCGTCACCCGGCGACATCGTTATTTGTTAATACTATATACATAAATAAAGGACGGCAATGCCGGCGTTTTCGACATCGACGGCAATGTCGATGGTCGACCATATGCCGAATTGCCCGCGGCGGATGGCGTCTACACGGATTCGCGGGTCTGCCGCACCGCTTCACGGATGAATGCCGTCATCTGCGGCACACGAGGAAGCATGGCGTTCCGTCAAGGTATCGGCCCGCACCGTTGCGCGGACGATGCTGTGTTGTCGGCGACGCTACGCGTCGCAGTACCCCACCCGTCAGCTTCGCTGACACCCTCCCCTGAAAGGGGAGGGAAGTGTTTGGCCTTTCCCTCCCCTTTCAGGGGAGGGTGTCAGCGAAGCTGACGGGTGGGGTACTG
>NZ_JBKEWJ010000017.1:0-71278 GCF_056357555.1 Bifidobacterium sp. LH_230 | reverse complement strand
CACGACGCTACCTCGACATGTCCCGACTCGGTGAGACCGTACCAGCAGCGAACTGATCATCGTCACAGGGACGGACGAAGACCAAAGTGCGCAAGATCTCGGGCACTACCAGGCAATATCATGTCCAACCCCAAACAACTTTCATTAAGCGATCGCCGCCGCGCGCTCATCTTCGCCAACATCATGCTCTCGTGCATCGCCACCACCATCATGGCCACGGCGCTCACCACGGCCCTGCCGCCCATCGTCGCCGACCTCGGCATCACCATGCAGACCGGCCAATGGCTCACCAGCGGCTACTCGCTCGCCATGGGCATCGTCATGCCACTGACCGCCTTCCTCATCACCCGGTTCCCGACCAAACCGCTCTACCTCGCCGGCGCGGCATTGTTCATCGTCGGATCGCTGGTCTGCGTGACACCGGTGCCGTTCGCCGTCATCATGATCGGCCGCGTGATCCAGGCGTGCGGTAACGGACTGCTCATGTCGATGGCACAGGTCGTGCTCATGACCATCTATCCGGACAACCGCGGCACGATCATGGGCTGGTACGGACTCGCCGTCGGCGTCACACCGGTGATCGCGCCGACCTTGTCCGGCCTGATGGTCGACGCGTTCGGCTGGCGCTCGATCTTCTACCTGGTGATCGGCGTGATGACGATCTCGCTGATCGCGGCATGCTTCGTGTTCGGCAACGTGCTGAGGACCTTGCGGCGATCCTTCGACGTGCTGTCCTTCGCGGTGAGCATCATCGCGTTCGGCGGCGTGACGCTCGGCGTCGGCAACATCGGCTCCATGCCGTTCGTGAGCACGACGGTGCTGCTGCCGCTGGCGTTGGGCGTCGCGGCCTCCGTATGGTTCGTGATGCTGCAACTGCGCCGCGAGCGCCCGTTCCTCGACGTGCGCATATTGCGCAACCGCGGCTTCGCGTTGAGCGTGATCGGCAGCATGCTGCTGTACTTCGCGATGATGGGCTCGTCGGTCATGCTGCCGCTCTACGTGCAGACCATCAAAGGCGGCTCCGCGTCGATGGCCGGACTGGTGAGCCTGCCCGGCTCGCTCGCCATGGCGATCATCAGCCCGATGGCCGGCAGACTGTACGACCGGTTCGGCGTGAGGCGGCTGTTCCTCATCGGCGGCATCTGCCTGACTGCCAGCAACCTGTGCATGGGACTGCTGCCATTGACGGCGTCGATCTGGGTGGCCGCTGTGATCAACGTGGCGCGTTCGCTCGCGATCGGCTGCCTGATGATGCCGCTCGTGACATGGGGCACCGGCTGCGCGGGCGAGGGGCGTCTCGCCGACGCGAATGCGCTGCTCACCGCATTGCGCACCATCGCCGGCGCGATCGGCCAAGCCGTATTCGTCGGGATGATGACCGCGCTGGCTGCCTCCGCGCACATCAGCGGCATGGACTCGGCCGCGGCGAACATCAGCGGCATGGACTCGGCCGCGGCGAACATGCATGGCCTGAACCTGACGTTCCTGGCGATGGGCGCATGCGCGATCCCGCTGATCATCATCCCGTTGGCGTTCCTGCGTGGCAAGGGAGCGAGCCGTCTCGCAACCGCTTGCGATAGGTGAGCGGAGATACGCCGATGACGCTACGGAAGGTGCGTGAAAAGAAGCCCGGGGAGCGCAGTCCGCAACGGATTCCCACTTCGGATATCGGCAGTTCCGTGCCGCTCAGCAGTTCTACGGCCTTACGAATACGCACGTCTGTGACGTACTCGATCGGCGACTGATTGAGATAGTCGCGGAAAATCGACGCACATGTACTCCGTCCGACCGTGCCGGCGCTCGCGATCTCGGCTAATGTCATCGGACGGGCGAAATTCGACTGGATAAAATCAACCATTGCCGTCAATGATGCGATTCGGCCGGTGCGATGGCGTTCCTGATATGCCGTGCCGGCGTGGATCGTAAGTGGGAGGGGGCCTGATATGTGCATCCGCTTGGCATCGGCGTCGCCCATCATCGTCGTCAACCGTTGTGCGATGGCATAGAAACAGCTCAATATCGTCAACTGGGCGGCCGGTGTCTCCGATTCGTTGTCGGCGGAGATCGTCGCCAGCATGTGCAGGATGGCAACGGCGTTCCCGTCGGCGGCGTCAAGCAGCAGATATGGCGGTCGCGACGTATCTCCGATCGGCAGCAGGTATCGTTCCAGCACATCCTTCGTCGCGCCCGCGCGCATCTGGTTGAGCAGCACGCACAGGAACTCGCAATCCGAACCATCCTCCGAATATCCGTAATGCAAGCGTCTGGCATTGACGAAAATGCCCTGTCCCTCGCGAATCGTCACGCGCTCGCCGTCCACGAAATACATCAGATGACCGTGCTCGGCGACCAGAAACTCCCAATCGTCATGCCAGTGACATTCCGCGCGCATCGACGGATATGAAGACAGCCGTCCACGACGCGCATAGGAGAAGAATGACGGATAGTCGTACCGCACCCGCTCCGAACCGTCCGTGCGGACGACAAAAGGCCCGCCTCTTTCACTGTGTTTCTCGATCATGATACCTGGTACGTAGATCGCCTTTCGGTAAATAATGCAAAAACTATCGCATATTCTACCGGTAATTGTGTTGATTATGGCATATACGTTATGTGTAATAGTTCATGACATCAAGACGTGGGCTTGTGGGCGATATGAACGAGCATTGCGCGCGAAGACAAGCCGTTTATGCGGGAAGGAGCCATCATGCAGGAAACCATGCGCCAGCGCATCGCCGCCGGCAAACTGTTCACCGACTACTGCGAAGGGTTGCCGGAGGATCGTCTCGCGGCCAAACGTCGCATGAAGCGGTTCAACGAACTCGACCCGGGTGATACGGAAAGCCGCGCCGCGCTGATCGGCGAGATTCTCGGACGATCCTCGGATGCATGGATCGAACCGCCGTTCTACTTCTGCTACGGCACGAACATCACGCTCGGTGCCGGAACATACGTCAACGTCAACTGTTCGTTCATCGACGACGGTCATATCACGATTGGCGAGCGCGTCATGTTCGGCCCGTCGGTGAACATCGCGACCGTCAGTCATCCGATCAACCCGGCCATGCGCGGGTTCATGTTCGCCGATCCTGTCGTGATCGGCGACGACTGCTGGATCGGTGCGAACGTGACGATCTGCCCCGGCGTGACCATCGGCGAAGGCACGACGATCGGCGCGGGATCGGTCGTCACGCATGACATCCCCGCGCACGTCGTCGCGGTCGGCGTGCCCTGCCGTGTCCTGCGCGAGATCAACGAACTCGACATGACCGAATACCGGCCCGGCATGACCTTCGCCGACGACGAACTCGTGCACGAGACTCGGGGCGAATGATCTGTCGGCCGCGTCCTTCGCCACCGGGGGTGAGACGCCTGTGCCTATGACATTGCCGAGATATTGACTTCGAGCGCTTGAAGTTGGTATATCTGCTGATGATGCAAGGCATCCACGGGAGGCGGCCGGATGATATCCGATGAGAGCATAGATAACGGTGTTCCCTTTGATTGGGGACGTGTGTCAGACGACTATGCGCGGTATCGCGACATTTATCCGGCTCAGTTCTACCAGAGAATCCTCGTCCGCGGCCTATGCCGTGGCGGGCAGCATGTTCTTGATCTGGGTACCGGTACAGGCGTGATTCCACGGGCTATGGCTCGATACGGCGCGACATGGGTCGGCGTCGACATCTCCGAACAACAGATCGCCCAGGCACGGCGGCTGTCCGAAGGCATGGGCATCGAATATCAGGCGATGCCGGCGGAACGTATCGACTTTCCCGATGGCGCGTTCGACGTGATCACCGCATGCCAATGCTTCTGGTATTTCGACCATGAGGCGATTCACGGCATCCTGCATCGCATACTCAAACCCGACGGGCGCATCCTCGTGCTGTATATGGCATGGTTGCCGTTCGAGGATCCGATCGCGGGGGCAAGTGAGCGGCTGATCCTGAAATACAATCCGAACTGGAGCGGTGCGGGGGAGCAAATGCGTCCGATCGACATCCCCGCCTGCTATGCGGACGGCTTCACACTCGTTCATCATGAGGAATACAGGCTTGCCGTACCGTTCACGCGCGAAAGCTGGAACGGTCGGGTGAAGGCATGCCGCGGCATCGGAGCATCCCTCCCTGAGCATGAGATCACAGCGTGGGAACAGGAGCATAAGGCGCTGCTCGAACGCATCGCTCCGGAACGGTTTGATGTGCTGCATTATGCCGCAATGGCCGAACTGAAACGTATTTGAATCGCGATAACGGTCGTAGACAACCCTGAAACGAATGGTGGCAATATCATGAACGGACCAGCATCCGCATCACCGGCATCATCGACTCCTGCAGCGAATCGTATGTTGCTGGACTGGGCCAAGGAATTGCAGGCTCTGGCCCAGACCGGATTGATGTACGGCAGGGACCCGTTCGACCGGGAGCGATACGAACGCATCCGCGGCATCGCACTCGACATGCTCGCCACGCAGTCCGACATGCCGGCCGAATGTATCCGCGGTCTGATCAGCGCCGGATATCCGACTCCAAAGCTCGACACCAGGGCGGCGATCTTCGACGCTGACGGACGTATTCTGCTCACGCGCGAAAACAGCGGCGAATGGTCGCTTCCCGGTGGCTGGGTCGACGAGAACCAATCCATACGATCCAACGCGATCAAGGAGGTCAAGGAGGAGACCGGGCTTGACGTGACCGCCGACCGGCTCATCGCGGTGCAGGATTGCGCCAACCACAACGGCCTGTCGTTTCCATATGGGGTGATCAAGTTCTTCGTGCTCTGCACCCGCATTGATGGGCAGTTTGAGCCGAACATTGAAACGACGGAGATTCGTTATTTCGCCAAAGATCAGCTACCCCGACTTTCCACGACAAGAAACACTGTGGAACAGATCGCCATGTGCTTCACCGCCCACCGCGACCCCGACTGGACGACGCTGTTCGAATAGGTGAGTAGTTTTCTCTATTCCACGCCGCGAAGCAGCATGTGCGCATAGTCGTGCAGCTGGTCGCGGGTGAGCGTGTGGCCGCGCAGGTACGCCCAGTCGAGCACGAGCAGCACCGTGTTCGCGTAATGGTCGGCGATCAGGTCGGCCGGCAGGTCGAAACGGTCACGGTCGATGCAGGTGCGGATGATCTCGTGTGCTTGACGTTCGATGAACATGTGCAGACTGGCGAACATCGGGCCTTCGGGCGGGTTGTTCTTGAGGATCGCGTCGAGTTGCGGCGCGTGGGATTCCAGCAGGTCGGCCATGGCGTCGAGTGCGATGTCTATGCGATGTTCCGGTTCGGTCGATGCGAGGTCGGCGAGATCGGCCTGTCTGGACAGCGCGACCCAGCAGTAGTTCAGCAGGTCGTCTCGATCCTCGAAGTAGTTGTAGAACGTGGCGCGCGGATAACCGGCGCGCTCGCACAGTTCGTTGACGCTGATGTCGGCGAACGACTTGGTCTGCAGCAGTTCCGTCATCGCGTCGAAGAACGCGTCGAGCGTGCGCTGCGTGCCGCGCGTGATCTTACCGTTGAGGTCTTTCTTCATGATTGTCCAGCATAGTCTAACGTCCATAATTTTACATCTGTCTACAACTGTGATATTTTGACAACTGTAAAAACATGGACTTATGGAAAGTTGGATATCATGACAAACGAGACGAACGTGACGGTGGCGCCGATGACTGCAATCCCGGCGACGCCGACCGCCGAACCGCTGACCCTGCCCTGCGGTGTGACGGTCAGGAACCGGTTCTACAAATCCGCGATGAACGAGGCGCTCGCCGGACGCGACTGCGCGCCGACCGAAGCACACGTGCGCCTGTACCGTGCATGGGCACGGGGCGGTGCGGGCGTGCTCGTCACCGGCAACGTGATGGTCGACCACGCGCAGTTGGGGGAGCCGGGCAACGTCGCCGTCGAAGATGAACGCGACCTGAATATGCTGCGTCGTTGGGCCGCGGCCGGCACCGAGAACGGCACGCACTGCTGGATGCAGATCAACCATCCCGGCAGGCAGTCGCCCATCACCATCAACCGGCATCCGCTCGCGCCGAGCGCCGACAAGGTCGACGGCGAGTACGGTCGCTTCTTCGCCGAGCCGACCGAACTGACCCGAGATCAGATCCGCGACATCATCCGCCGGTTCGCCACCACCGCGCGCATCGCCAAGAAGGCCGGCTTCACCGGCGTGGAGATCCACGCGGCGCACGGTTACCTCATCAACCAGTTCCTTTCTCCGCTCGACAACCGTCGCACCGACGAATACGGCGGCAGCCTCGCCAACCGGGCACGCTTCCTGTTCGACGTGTTTGACGCGGTGCGCGAAGCTGTCGGCCCGCAATTCCCGATCGCGGTCAAGCTCAACTCGTCCGACGTGCCGATCGCCGTCAAGGTCAACGAACGCAATGATGCCCCGGGCGGCTTCAGCGAAGAGGAATCCATCTGGGTCATGAAGCAGCTCGAGGCCCGCGGCGTCGACCTCATCGACATCTCCGGCGGCACCTACGCGAAACCGGTCATCCAGACCAACAGCGGCGCGGCCGAAGACCGCCGGCGAGGCGTCTACTTCACCGACTTCGCTCGCCGCGTCAAGGGCGAACTGACCGTGCCGGTCGTGCTGACCGGCGGCTTCCGCAACGCCGCCGACATGAACCGCGCGCTGAACGAAGGCATCACGCAGATGATCGGCATCGCCCGGCCGCTCGCACTTGTGCCCGACCTGCCGAACCGCATCATCCGCGATGGCTGGCAAGGCTCCGTCGACCTGCCGCGCATCACGACCGGCATTCGCGTGCTCGACAAAACGTTCGGCGGCATCCTGGTGATCAGCTGGTTCGAACTACAGATGCGCCGCATCGCACGCGGTCGTACGCCGAATCCGCATATCGGCGGCATGTGCGCACTGCTGTTCGCCCTCAAACAGCACGGACCGTCCGCGCTCACCCCGCGCCGCCGCAAGGGCCGGCAGTGATAATCCACGGGCGGCGACAACCGAGGGAACCGGCATCGTGCACATCGAAACAGCGTAGACAAAAAACACAGGAAAGGCAGCGTAATGGACATCGCCATCATCACCGGCGCATCATCCGGTCTCGGCCGCGAATTCGCGCGGCATATTGCCGAACGCTATCAACGACTCGACGAGATCTGGCTGATCGCGCGCAGACGCGAACGCCTCGAAATGCTCGCGTCGGAACTGGGATCATTAACGCACGTGGCTCTGCGCGTCGTGCAGCTCGACCTGGCCGACTCATCCAGTTACGACGTGCTCGGCGAGCTGCTGGCCGCCGAGAAACCGACAATCCGCGTGCTCGTCAACAACGCCGGCTACGAGCGCGAAGGACTGCTACGCGACATGAGGCCGACCGACATGCTTGCGATGATCGATCTCAACGTCAAGGGAACGACCCTGGTCAACCGCGCATGCCTGCCGTACATGAGCCGGGGAAGTTACGAGATCGTCACCGGCTCGGTGTCCGCGTTCGCGCCGATGCCATGGCAAGCGGTATACGGGGCAAGCAAAGCGTACGTGCGTTCGCTCGTATTCGCGATTCGAGAGGAGGAACGCCGCCGCGGCGTGAACATCATGCTGCTCAGCCCCGGCAACATGGACACCGAAATGAACGTGCGTGGTTCGGGCGGCGGCAAAATCGGCATGCTTCCGTACCTGAACCTCGCAAGGACGGTCGAACGGGCCTTGACCCTCGCGGAGCGCGGCCGCGGCGAATACACGCCGATGATGTTCTACAAGGCGTACCGTTTGGCGGCCAAGCTCGTCCCCGCAACGCTGATGACGCGGTTCACCAGTCTCGAATCGGGCGGAACCGGGCGTCGGTGATCGTTATCAGTCGGCCTGACAGCCGGTGTGATAACGGTCGGCGGTGGCGACGCCGTGCAGCATGAGATCGGTCATGACATCGGCAAGCTCCTCGTCAGACGCATCCATGCCGTGCAATACCCACTGGTCGATCACCTCGCACAGTGCGCCCGCCCAATAGGAGGCGGCATAGCGCGGGCCGATCTCGTGACGTGCGGCGCTGCGGTTCATGCTCGCACGCATGCGCTCGCGAATGCGCCCACCCTGACCGGCCTGCAGGATCAGCCGATACTGCGGCGCGATGGTACGCACGCCGGCGAGCATGGCCAGCCACGCCTCGCGGGTCTGTGTCATCGGATCGTACTGTAGGAGACTGCGGTTGATCTCCTCGAAGATGGCGGCGAGAAACCCGTCGAGAATCGCCTCCTTCGACGCGTAGTTGCGGTAGTAGGCGTTGCGGGAAACGCCGGCGCGGCGTGCGATGTCGGTGACGGTGATCGACTCGAACGGTTTCGTCTTCATGAGCTGGATGAGCGCGCCTTCGATGCAGTCGCGCACGAATGCGTTCGACTCCTCGTTGTTGCGATGCAGTGTGGCGAGCCGGCGGTCGCCGGCTTGATCGTTGGCGGAGCAGCGGTTTTCGGGTCGATCGCCAATGGCCTGATCATCGGGGAGTGTCCGATCGCCGGACTGGTCGTCGTATGTCATGTCACACTTTCTTCCGTTCTGTCATCGCCGTACCCGAGTGACTTGCGCCGGCTGCCAGTCGCCGATTACCGTCGTTGATGTCACACTTGTACCATCATAATCGGAAGGCATCCGACAGTAATGCACCGCGCATCATCCACCGCAATCAATTCCAGGAAAACCATCCTCATCACCGGCGCATCCAGCGGCATCGGCAAACAGACCGCACTCGCGCTCGCAACACAAGGGCACACGATCATCATGCACGGCCGCAACCCGCGCAAAACGCATGAAGCGCGCGACTGGATCGTCGAACGCACCGGCAGCCGCGACGTGCACTGTCGCGTCGCCGACCTGTCGCTGATGAGCGAAGTCGCGCGGTTTGCCGCCGAGATCAACGCGACCTACGACCGACTCGACGTGCTCGTCAACAACGCCGGCGGACAGTTCGGCTCCACCCGCGAGACCACCGCCGAGGGCCACGAGAAAACGTTCGCCATCAACACGCTCGCCCCGTTCCTGCTGACCAACCTGCTGCTGCCGAAACTCAAGCGCAGCCCGTCCGCGCGCATCGTCACCGTCGCCAGCGAATCCTACCGTCAAGCCGGCCAGCCGATCCTCGACGACATCGAACTGGAACGCCACTACTCGATGGTGCGCGCCTACGGCTTCTCCAAACTGTACGTCTGGTGGCTCATGCGATGCTTCGACGCGCGGCTCAAGGCGGACGGCGTGCGCAACGTCACCGTGAACACGGTCGAACCCGGCTCGGCCGTGACCGCGCTGCAACGCGAGTCGATCCGCACGACGCCGTGGATGCTGCCGCTGCTGGTGTTGTGGCTGCCGTTCATCCGCACCGCCCGTCACGGCGCGCGCACCAGCGTGCTCATGGCCACGTCGCCGACCGTCGAAGGCGTCAGCGGTGAATTCTGGGGTAACATGCGGCGCAAGCGCATCAACGTCAAATGGATCTCCGCCGACGGCGAACGCCGTATCTGGGACTACTGCGAACGGGTCTGTGCGCCATATCTGGCTGACGGCGCGCAATGAGGTGCCGGCGGCCGCCGCCTATATACCACAATCCGGCGCGGGACACCAGTCTGTTGCACGACGCATCGATCCCGTAAGCTGGGACGAATGAGCGAACATACGAAAACAGAACACGCGGCGGGAACCGCTGACATCCCGTCTGCGAGCCTTCCTCAAGCCGACCGAGATGCGGAACACATGCAGGGGCACTGGGTGCTGGCCCAGCTGGGCAAACGCGTGCTCAGGCCGGGCGGCGAACGGCTCACCAGGCGCATGCTCGCGCAGGTGGCGATCGCGGGCCGGCGCGTGGTGGAATTCGCGCCGGGACTGGGGCGCACCACGCGGCTGATCATGGAAGCCGGTCCGTCGGCGTACACCGGCGTCGACCGGGACGCGCAGGTGGTGGACATCATCAAACCGCTGGCTGCCCAGGTGGACGGCACCTGCGTGCTGGCTGACGCCGCGCAGACCGGATTGCCCGACGCGTCCGCGGATGTGGTGGTCGGCGAGGCGATGCTCACCATGCAGTCCGAACGCGGCAAACGGGCGATCATCGGTGAGGCGCATCGCCTGCTCGCCCCGGGCGGACTGTACGCGATCCACGAAATGGGCCTCGCGCCGGACGGCCTCGACGAATCCGTCAAGGATGCGATCCGCAAGGATCTCGCCCGGGCCATCAAGGTCAACGCCCGACCGCTGACCGAGGCCGAATGGCGCGAACTGCTCGAATCCGCCGGCTTCGACGTGCTGTGGAGCGGCAGTGAGCCGATGGCATTGCTCAAGATGCGCCGCAATCTGGCGGACGAGGGGGTGGCCGGAGTGCTGCGCATCATGCGCAACGTGCTGACCCATCGTGATCTGCGTGCGCGTGTCATGCAGATGCGTCGTGTGTTCAACACGTACGGCGACAAGTTGACCGGCGTCGCGTTCGTGGCGCGCCGGCGGTAGCGTTTTGCGTGATAGCGGATACGCTGGAAGGATGCGCGGCGATGGGTCGGTCGCTGCGCGAAGATTGATCGTATGACCATGCCGATGCCGGTGTTGTTCGCAACGTCGGCATCGGCGATGAACATGAAGGAGTTCGATGATGAGCGAACGGACGAACAATGCGAACGAACCACAGCCGTCTGCGGTGATGGAGTTCGTCGACGATCTGAAGCCGCTGGTCGAAGTGCAGCCCGAGGCCACCGTCTCGCGTACCGTGATGCAGGTGGAAGGCGCCAACGTGGTGCTCTTCTCCTTCGACAAGGGCCAGGAGCTGAGCGAACACACCGCCGCCATGCCGGTGCTCGTGCAATGCCTCGAGGGCCATCTCAAGGTCACCGGCGGCGGCAAGACCGTGGATCTTGTGCCGGGCGGCATCCTGCACTTCCCGACCCGTCTGCCGCACGCGGTGTACGCTGTGGAAGCATCCAAGATGATGCTGATCATGATGCGACACTGAACGTCCGCATGTCGGAATTATCGTCGTGCCTACTGAGACGACGGCTGTCGTCGGTCGGCTATTCGATCGGATCGATCCGTTCCGCAACATTCTGCAACATTCCGCAACTCTTTCGGAGCGTGACACGGAGCGGTTCGACGATCGTTGATCGGCATATGGACGGCATTATGGACGCGCGGCAAGTGCGGGACTAGCGTGAATCGCATGGTCGTATGGGATTCCCAACAGTATCTGCGATTCAAGACGGAACGCACGCAGCCGTCGCGTGATCTCGCCGCGCAACTGCCGCCGGACGACGGGACGGTCACGCGCGTGCTCGACATCGGCTGCGGGCCGGGCAACAGCACCGCCGTGCTGCGCGAACGCTACCCGCATGCGACGATCCTCGGCGTCGACAATTCGCCGAACATGATCGACGCGGCGCGCGCCGCCCATCCGGACATCGACTTCGCGTTGTGCGACGTGTCGAACCCCGGCGATCTGGCCGCGCTGCCGCACGACTTCGACGTGGTGTTCTCCAACGCGTGCATCCAATGGGTGCCCGACCACGCGCATCTCATTCCCGCGATGCTCGGCCTCTTGCGCGAAGGCGGCATGCTGGCCGTGCAGACGCCGATGAACTACGAGGAGCCGATCCACCGCATCATCGCGGACCTCGTGCACTCGCCGGCATACGCGGACCGTCTGCCGCAGAGCCGCGAGTTCTACAACCTCACGCCGCCCGAATACTGGGAGCTGCTGCACGCGAACGCCGCCAACTTCCGCATCTGGAAGGTCACGTACATGCACACGCTGCCTTCGCACGAGGCCATTATGGACTGGTATCGCGGCACCGGACTGCGCCCGTATTTGCAGGCGCTGGCGGACGACGGCGAGCGCGAGGCATTCGAGAACGCGGTGTTCGAGCGCGTGCGCGACGCCTACCCGACGCAATCGGACGGCAGCATCATCTTCCCGTTCCCGCGATTCTTCTTCACCGCCGTTCGCGGACACGCTCCGACGACAGATATACGATGACCGCCATCGGCACGGCGATCATCAGCAGCGGATAGAACCATGCCGTGTCAACCCTCGCATACAGGAACCCGCCGATGATCGGTCCCAAGGCCATGCCCAGATCAAGCCCGATGTAGTACGTGCCGTTGCCGCGTCCGGCGTGCCCCGCTCCGGCCAGACGCGCGGCGGTGGACTGGCTGACCGAACTCATGATGCCGTAGGATGCGGCCATGAACACGGCGGCGACGAGCAGGGCACCGTTGCCTCGCATGACCGTAAGCGAACCGAGTGAGATGATCATGCACGCCGCACACAGCCACATGAACCATCGGAACGAACGTTGATCGAACAGGTTGCGCATGGCCACGCGCAATGCGAGCAATGCGACTGCGTACAGCGGGAAGAACAGGCCGACGTCCACCGGCAGTTCACGTGCGTCCACATAGGTGACGATATACGACTGCGTGGCGTAGTAGGGGATGGAGAACAGCATGAACGCGGCCGCCACCGGAATCACGCGTACGGAGATCGTCTGTTCGACGAGCCCGCGAAGGACGGTGCCGGCTGACCGAGACGATGCCGGCGATGCCGTTGTCGTCGAGACCGCTGCTGCCGTTGCCGTTGCGCTACGTCGTGCCGTGTCGTCATGCGCGAACGACACCAGTGCGAACGCGATGATCATCGCCGCCGTGACGACCGCAAACGTCACGTGATAGCCGAAGGTCGAACTCAGCCGGATACCGGCGGCGGGGCCGAGCGCCATGGCCAACGCGTTGACCATGCCGTAATATCCCATGCCCTTGCCGATATGCTCCAAGGGAATCAGTGCGGTCAGCCACGCCGCAAGACAGACTGATAGACAGGAGAACCCGATGCCGTTGACGATACGGGCCGCCAGGATCGACGTCGCGTTGACGGAGCATGCATAGCCGGCGTTGGCGACGATCAGCAGCACGATTGCGGCCAACGCCAGCCGGCGTAACGGGGCGTGGTCGCTGAGCCTCCCGGCCCACGGCCGGCACAACAGCGACACGATGTTCATCGTGCCGGCGATCAGTCCGGTGAACGTTCCATCCGCTCCCAGAGAGTGAGAATAGCCGACGATCAGCGTGGTTCCCATCATGACGCCGGCCATATAGAAGAACGCGGCGGCCATGATGAGCGTGATGTCGACGGTCATGAATCCGCTGCCGTCGGTGCGTTCGCCTACGCGCTGTTTCGTTGCCATTGCCGGCATGATGACCCTCCTCACGATACTGCTCGGTTGCGCTGGATATGTTGTTCGTGACTGTTTCCGATATCGCATTGTATGGTCGCGGATCGTGCGATGAGCCGGTATGGCGACGCCCTGTAGTGCGCGAGTACGTTCTTTTGGTTATAACTGATATGAAAAGAACGTGATGGACGGGAACGGGGGCGGCATGTACGACAGACGACTGGACGCCATCATCGCGGCGGAGGAATGTGGCAGTTTCAACCAGGCGGCGCAGCGACTGCATCTGTCGGCGACCGCGGTGATCAAACAGATCGCCGGGTTCGAACGCGAATACGGATTGACGTTGTTCGACCGGACCAACAACGGCGTGACCCCTACGGCGTCCGGCCGCGCGCTGATCGAGGACGCGCGCGAACTGATCCGGCAAAGCGAACGATCGCTGCAGCATGCACGACAATTGGAACGGACGGCAGGAGAGACGGTCCGGCTCGCCGTATCCATGCTGCGCCCGGCGACCCCGTTGCTCGAACTATGGCCGCGCGCATCGGTATGGCTCGCGAACCAAGGACGTCAGGTGAGCCTGGAACTGGTCTCGCTGGCGGACGGGCCGGACGAGTTCATGACCGCACTCGACCATCTGGGCGAGGATGTGGACATGACGGCCAACGGCTTCTCGCCGGGTCGACGGGAACATGACTGCAACGTGCTCAAGCTGGGCGAGTATCCGCTGCGCATGGGCGTGCCCCTGTCGAATCCGCTGTCGGTCCGCTCCGGCGCGACGCTGTACTTGAGCGACTTGGAGGGCCAGCGCATCCATATCCCCGCGCCCGGCGTCAACGATGCGATGGATCGGGCGCGGGCCGTGCTGTCCGCGGTGCCGGGCGTCACGCTGATCGACATGCGGTCGTACACGTTCGACGATTTCAACGCGTGCGCGGCCAGCGGCGATCTGATTCTCGCCCGCACCTTCGGCACCGGCATCCATCCCATGATCCGCCCGATGCCGGTGGACTGGGATCTGACCATCGCCTACGGCCTGTTCTATCCCAAGGAACCGTCCGCCGCCGTCCAGGCGTTTGTGGACGCGATCGGCGCCGTGCTGCAATAGAAGCGCGCCCAATGCGTTGAGGGCACTGGGCGCGCGGAATCATATGTGACGAAGGTATCGCCGGCTGTGCTATTCGGCCAGCAACGCCTCGCGATACCGCCGCCCGGCGTCGGCGAGCGCCGCATCGTCCAACTCCATCGACTCGAACACGACGAACGGCTTCAGCCACACGGCGTGCGTGTACCGTGCCATCATCCGGTACGGCGAGAGCACCTCGTCGATCGTCGCGCCGTCGTCGACCGGCTGGTATTCGGATTGAGGTCCGCCCGCGGTCGTGGCGACCATGATCTGTTTGCCGACGAGCGCCTCGCCGTCCGTGCCGTACGCCCAGCCGTATTCGAGCACCTTGTCCTCCCACTCCTTGAGCAGCGCGGGTGCGGAATACCAGTAGAGCGGGAATTGCAGCACGATGCGGTCATGCGCCTCGACGAGCTGCTGTTCGGCGGCCACGTCGATCTTGCCGTTCGGGTAGAGCGCGTATTCGTCGCGCACGGTGACGTTGCCGTCGGCGTCCTGTTGCGCGGCGGCCATGAGCGCGGCGTTCGCGCGGGAGCGGCTCAGATCGGGGTGAAAGACGAGAACCAGCGTTTTCATGATGTCTCCTTCGACTGCGTTGTGGCGTTGGCGATCATACGGTTTACGCGTATTGCCACTACTGTACCGCATGGGACGATCGATTCGGGAGACTGACGCTCAGTAGGCCGTCACCACGGCAACGGCCGGCCGTCGCGGAAGAAGCCTCCGGTCGGACCGTCGTCGGGCAGCGTCGCCGCCCACGTCACGCTTTTCGCGCTCACCTCGACCGGACGGCCGAACATGCTCGAACCGAACGTGTCGGTGATGTCCGGGCAGACCGCGTTGACGAGGATATGATCGGCGGCAAGCTCCTTCGCCGTCTTGATCGTCAGGCCGTTGAGCGCGAGCTTGGAGATGCCGTACCCGGACACGGGGATGTCCATCGCGCCGTGCAGGAAGCCGTACTGCTGGACACGTTGACGATGCGGCCGTGCTCCGACTTGCGCAACAGCGGAATGAACTTCTGCGTGACGATCCACGTGCCGATCACGTTCGTGTCAAGCACGGCGCGCATTTCGGCGATGTCCTGACTGTTCGACGGACGAGCCGGCGCGCATGGACGCCGCGTTGTTGACCAGCACGTCGAGGCGTCCGAACCGGCGGTCGACTTCCGTGGCGGCCGCGGCGACGCTTGCCTCGTCGGTGGTGTCGAGACGCACATAGCTGGCGGCGATGCCGTGGTCGATGAGTTCCTGCGTGAGCTGCGCGAGTTCCGGCCGGCGTGCGGCGAGGATGACGTGATAGCCAGCCTCGCCGAGCTGGCGGGCGGTCTCGTAGCCGAGGCCGCCTTTGCGGCCCGAGCCGGTGATGAGTGCGATCTGCATGATGATGCTCCTTTAGGGCGTGCTGTTCGGTATGCGGTGCGATGAGGAATGCGTGGAATGTACGGCTCAGAACTCGCGGCCGAGTTCGCGTGCCTTGTCGAGATACGGGGTGCCGGCGACCTGGCCGGGAGCGAACACGCCGGCGGCCAGCACGGAACCCTTGATCTTCCATCCGAGACTTTCGCCGAAGCGCATCTCGTAGTAGCTGAGCATGTTCTTGGCGAGCATTTCCTCGGGGCTGGCTCCGGCGACCAGCAGCGCCGACTCCTTGCCGGCGAGATCGTCGTGCGCGTCGAACGGCAGACGGTCCATCATCGCCTTGATCTGCGCGGAGAACTACATCCAGTAGGTCGGCGTGGCGATCACGATGCCGTCCGCCGCCTTCATCTGCTCCATCACGGTCGTCATGTCGTCGGCCGGCTGGTCGTAGCCGGTGAACGGCGTGATGTTCATGTCGGCGAGCGTGAGCTTGGTCGCGGTGTTGCCGGCGGCCTCGACGCCTTCGATGAGCGCGTCGGCGAGCATGTCGGTGTTGCCGCCCTTGGTCGGGCTGCCCTGGATGACGAGAATGTGCTTGGCCATGATCGGTCCTTTCGGTCGGTTTGGTTGTCTTGCCGCGGATAGGAAGCGCATGCGTGTTCCGCGGTGTTCCGATAAGGACAGTATGCATGAGTACATATATTTTTCATTCTTAGAATAAAAAACTGATTTTTGGAATATGGCAACGATGTTAGCATGGGGAACCATGAGTGAGCAAGTTGAATCCAATGCAACGGAGGTACCGCGCGACGTGAATGCCGTCGCGTATGGTGACGTCGCATGCGCATCCATGGACGAAGGCGACGGGACTGCGGCGCATATTCAGGCGCATAACGTGCCGGCTGTTTCCGCAAGGGCCGACGTAAGCCTCACCGCGCCGACCTGCGCCATCGGCTATGCGTTCAAGGCGATCGAGGGCAAGTGGAAGCTGCCGGTCATGTACGTGCTGTCCGTGCACGGCGCCGCGCGATACAACGAGATCAAACGCGAACTCGGCATCACCAACATGATGCTCACCAACACGCTGCGCGACCTCGAGGAATATGGTCTCGTCAGCCGCACCCAATACAACGAGGTGCCGCCGCGCGTCGAATACGCGCTCACCGCCAACGGCTACGTCATCATCCCCGCCCTCAAGGAATTCGAAAAATGGGGCCAGCACCTGCTCGACGCGCGAGGCGCCGCCGATCGGATGGAGTGATGTCGTTGCGGCTCCCGACCGTCCCACGGCACCTGGTGCGGAATCTCGGCTCTTTGCGCTGTGCCGTGACGCGGACTCCGGGCTTTCTCGTTGAGGGGATCTAAACGCCGGCCCCGCTGCGGCTCTGCATTGTCACACATTGAAGGAACCGGACATTTTTGGCGAAGCGTGACGGCTGATCTGTCATACATCACGAGGAAAGCCGTGCGGGAACATGGCGTGACAGATCCGGTAATCCAAAAACCTTGGAATTTCAAGCAAGCGGCGTTCCGGTCGGGAATCGGCCGGCGCGGCCTCCTGTCATGCTTGAAAGAAATCCTCGGAAATCTTCCGGGTGTGACGCCATGTTGCGTCACACTTCGTCGACTCCATGCCGTTTTGTCCAAGTGTGACTTGCCGGTACGCTTGGAAGGCATGCGCGGCGGATGACGCGTAGATGCGAGATCCGCCGCGCCGTCAGCGGCCCGCGTCGCGGGCGGCGATACGCTCGCAGAAACCGGTCTTGTCCGCTTCGGTGATCGGACGCAGCACGCGGGCCGGATTGCCCACGGCGATCACGCCGGCCGGAATGTCGTGCGTGACGACCGACCCCGCGCCGATCACTGCACCTCGGCCGATGGTCACGCCGCCAAGCACGGTCACATGGCCGCCGAGCCACACGCCGTCCTCGATCACGATCGGCTTGGCCTGACATGCGCCGTTTTTGCGCTCCTCGAAGTCGAGCGCATGGTTCGTGGCGAACAGGCCGACCATCGGCGCGATCCACACGTAATCACCGATCGTGATCGGCGCATTGTCGAGCATCACGCAGTCGAAGTTGATGTACGCGTGCGAGCCGATCGAGATGTTGCGGCCCATCTCGCAGCGGAAGTTCGGCTCGATGAACACGTCGTCGCCGACCGTGGCGAACAGCTGCTCCATGATCGCGCGGCGTTCGGCCTCCTGATCGTAGTCGAGCGCGTTATAGGCGCGAAACAGCTTCTTGGCCTCCACTCGCTTGCGTTCGATCTCCGGATGCGAGTCCTGATAGACCTCGCCGGCCACCATGAGATCCCATTCGACGCGCCCCTCGGGCGTGAGATCGGCGGTGACGTCGTAGGTGTTCGTGGTCATGATCGGTTGCTCCTTCGCTGGTATTGCGCACCTGATGTTTGCGTACGATCGTACATTATAGATGGAGTGCCGATACAGAGGGAGAATGTTCCGCGGCCGGCTGCCAGTTTGCGGTCATGATCGCATGATTCGCATGGATTATTGCGCGCGCCAGACCATGATGATATGGGGAATGCCGTCCTCAAGGAATTCGTCGGAGACTTGGGTGAAGCCGAACTGCTCGTACAGGCCACGCGCGTAGGTCTGCGCCTCGATGCGCACGACGCTGGCGTGCTCGCGTTCCTGCGCCACGCGCAGTCCTTCGCGCACGATCCGCGTGCCGAGGCCCTGCCGGCGGCGGGTCGTCAGCACACGGCCGATCGAGACCTCCGGGAACGTGACACCCGGGTCGACCACGCGGCAATAGGCGGCGATGCCGTCCTCGTCATGCAGGAACACGTGCCAGCAATGCCGGTCCGCATCGTCGACCTCTTGATAGGCGCATCGCTGCTCCACCACGAACACCGCCACGCGCACGCGATAGATCTCGTACAATTCCGCCGCGCTCAGCTCTTCCAGCCGTTTCACCGTCAACTGCATGATCCCATCGTATAAGCCGCGTCCGATTCCATTCACAAACCGTATGACCGGCCATTGAACGAGTCTATTGGACGTGGCGATTGATGTGCGGTGTAATACATCACAGTGGACAGCGGACGTCCGCGACGACGACACACGTAAAGGAGAATCTCCAATGGAATACACCAAACTGGGCAACAGCGACGTGACCGTGTCCCGTATCTGCATGGGGTGCATGGGATTCGGCGACGCGACCAAGGGCCACCACTCATGGATACTCGACGCCGGCCGGTCTCGCAAGATCATCCGTCGAACACGGCATCGCGTCGGCGATGCGACCGACGCCGTAAGTCTCAAACTCGCCGACGAAGAGATCTCTGACTCGGAGGAACCGTACGTGCCGCACAGGCTCGTCGGCGTCATGGCCTTCAACCACTGAACCATGTCGTGCGATGGGACTCCAACCGTGTGGATTATCGACTGCGCTGTCGGCTGAAGATGCGTTGACCTCGAGCGCTCGAAGTCGATAGAACATTGGACGTAAGAAGGACATCCCCTAAGGGGAAAGGAACCATCATGGACAAGCATATGCTCGTCACCTATTTGTCCGCCACCGGCGCCACGCGCAGCGTCGCCGAACGTCTCGCGCACGCCATCGGCGCGGATATCACAGAGATCAAGCCGGCCCAGCCGTACACGGCCGCCGACATCAACTGGCGCGACACCGCCAGCCGTTCCAGCGTGGAGCACGCGCATCGCGACATGCGCCCGGCGCTCGCCGAGCCGATCGACGTGGAACCGTACGATGTGGTGTTCGTCGGCTACCCGCTGTGGTGGGAGACCACGCCGCGCGTGGTGCGCACCTTCCTCGAAAGCGCGGACTGGGCCGGCAAGACCATCGTGACGTTCGCCACGTCCGGTTCCAGCACGCGCGGTGCCGACGGCGCGCAGCTGCACGACTCCGCACCCGCCGCCCATTGGGTGTCAGGCCGTCGCATCGCCGCCTCCGAAAGCGAGGCCAAGCTCGCCAAATGGGCCGAAGGGCTGGACTTGTAATCGGATCAGTCGCGCATGGTGAAGCCGGCGTCTGCAATGCGTGACTGCATGTCCTTGGCGATGGACAGGCAACGGGCGCGTGGAATGCCGGCCTTGGCGCCGATGCCGGTTAGATCGGCGAGCGTGATGCCGCGGCCCTTGCCGTTGACCGCCGTGGTATGCTCGCCGTTGATGCCCGGGTTCTCGGTCAGATCGTATGCGGGGGAGGGCCTCCAGACGGCGCGCTCCCTGTCATAGAGGTAGGAGAAATTCTTCGCGTGATCGTCGCGGTTGCCGATGAACACGTTGAAACACATGAGCCGATACATGCGCTCGCATTCCTCGGCGCTGTCGGTCATGCGCATGGTCAGCCGCATGAGCAGCCTGTAATCGAGGTTGGCGATGCGATGCGAGGTCTCCAGCAGTCCGCCGGCGGATACCATGTGCACCTTACGGGTGCTGCCGTCGGCTTGTTGCACACGGTCGAAGCGTTTGACGCCGAAATATCCGGCGCAATGTCTTGACGGGAACAATCGGGTCTCCGGCATGGCGAGGCCGCACTCCCGCGCAAGACGCGAGATGCGGTATTCGGTCTCTCCGATGCTGGGCGGGTCCACGGATGAGGGGAATTTGATGATCCAATCCTCTCCGTCGATCATGGTGAGGATCTTCGGACGGGCACCGCCGGACGAACCGCCCAATGCGAACAGACGGTCGAGATCCTCCGAGAAGTCCGTGTTCAGCAGATGTAGGCTTTCCTGTGCCAGTATGTCAAGATCAACCGTATCGGCATGCTCGTCATCGATCGGCGTCGCTGGCTCGTATTCCAGCGCGCCCATGCCGCTCGTGCCTACAATCGACAAGCGCGGCAGCAATCCGACCGTATATGGGTCGATGCCATGTCGGTGCAGCATCCGGTCGGTGAGCAGGCGACCCCAGCCGTCGGGCATACTGTCGTCGAACACGCCGAACATGCCGTTCAAAGGATCTCGCTTGGCGACGAACACCCCTTCCCGCAGGGGCAGGCTCAACGGGCTGATGGAGAACCCATGTGTCAGCCATGCTCGATCGTATGCGAACGCCAAGGTGCGGTTCGGCGACATGGTGAGCGTGCCGACTGTTTCCCCGGCGCATGTGACACGAATCTGATCAAGATCCGGCAGTAGACTGGTCATGAGCGGCTCCCGTTCCGTCGTGCGGCGGCGGTGACATCGTCGATGGTCGCATAATACGGCTGCGAGAACAACGCGTCGAAATCCTGTTCGCAATGCAACGCGAAGGCGATGCTGACCAGTGAGCCAAGGGAGATCTCATGCAGCTGTTCGAATCGCCTGATCGATCCCAGGCTTACGCCGGACTTCTCGGCCAACGCGGCCTGCGTCATGCCATGCTCCTTGCGACGCTTGGCCATACGGTCGGCGACACTGGCCATCACATCGCCGGGCATTGGTTCATCCAACAGGTCAAACATACTCATATATTAGCATTATTTATGGTTATTCATCATAATTACCACTATATGAGTAGTTTTTAATATGTGTCCATACTGTGGGGTCCTCAACCAGTGTCCAACTATTCCCGAAATGGAATAAACAGTACGATTACTCACCGAGCAGTGCCGCGTAGTCAGCGGCGTCCTTGTCGAGTTCCTCGTCGGTGATGGAGTGCATGCCGTGGATGGCGAACGGCTCGGCGAAGGTCATGCCGATATGCTTGGCGGTGGTCTCCAGAGGCTTGAGCAGTTCGGGGCCGGTGACGCCGAACTCGCCGCCATGATGATCTTTGTCGTGAACATTGTTGCATACGTTGGATTAGTTGACTGACGTCGATCGCGATCTGAGCGGGAACGGTCCTGATGTCTGTTCCGCTTGTCGCGAGATGCCGAGATCAGACGTGGTCGATGACGCGCGCCGGATTGCCGGCGACGATCGCGCCGGCCGGCCGAAACGAGATCGCGCCCGCCGATCTCAAGGGGCGGACGCTGCTGATGCAGTACCGACCGCAGGTGCGCGGCATGCTGGACAACTGGCTCGGCGGCGTGCGTGACGAGATCGAGATCGCGGGCACTTACAACCTGCCGTTGAACGCGGCGATCGCGGTGCGTCACGGCCTCGGCGTCGCCCTGTGCATCGATGTTGGACAGATCGGCGACGGCTTGCGGTTCGTTCCGCTGTCGCCGCGACTCGACGTGTCGTCATCCGTCGTATGGAAACGCGGCCGCGTGCTCAATCCATCCGCAGCGGCGTTCGTCACGTTCCTGAAAGGCGACGATAGCGATCGTCGATAGCCGGCAACGCCGCTGTGCTACCAGAGGATGTCGATCGGCGCGGTGGTCTTGTTCTTTTCAATGATCAGGCAGATCTCATCGGGAGACTCCTTGCAGCCGCGGCGCAGCCACAGCCAGATGATCGAGGCGACGGCGGAGACGAGGATCTCCATCGCATAATCGGCGGGGATGCCGTTGTATGACGGCTGCGGCTGGGCGCCGAACCGTTTGGCCTGCGCGACGATGAGCCTCTTGAGCACGGCCTTGACCCGGTCGTATATCTGGAAGTCGTTGCCGGACTGCGACACCGCATCGAAGAACGCGAAATCGTCCTTGATGTAGCGCAGCGCATCGGCGATGGCTCGGGTCTGGAACGCGTCGCAGACTGCATTGCCGGTGCGCGTCGTGACCGGTGCATCCGTTTCGGCGTTGGTCAGAAGGATTTCGGTCAGATCGGCGATCGTGTCGTCGATCAGCTGGCGGCGCAGGTCGAACTTGTCGACGTAATGCATGTAGAACGTGCCGCGGTTGATGCCGGCCGTGCGGGCGATGTCGCTGACGGTCATCGCGTCGAAGCCCTTCGACTTGACGAGCGTGGTGAACGCGGCCTTAATCTTGGCCTCGGTTTTCGTATTGCGTTTGACCGGCGCGGATGCCGGTGCTGCGACTGTCATGATGGACTCCTTGGGTATGACGTGTTCGACTGATCCGGACGACGGATGATGATCGCTATTCTATCAACACGTTGTCTGATTAGTGACTGAATCACCAATATTTCCGGTTGTGTTCAATCTGAACAGATCAATGAAAACCGTTGGTTGACTTAGGTTTGCGGCTGTTCTTACCATCGTGGCAGTTAAATCAACATGTTGTTCATTCAAGGTGTTGATTACTGAACGAATCGTGACATATACGGTTGATGGCTTTGGCTACCCCTCAGTCGGCTCCGCCGACAGCTCCCCTGACAAGGGGAACCGAGGAGGGATGAAAGGAATACTGAACATGGCATATATCGAAATGGTGCACAGCTTCAAGCGCTACCACATGGGAGAGGCGACCATCACCGCCAACAACGACGTGAGCTTCGACATCGAGAAAGGCGAGCTCGCGATCATCCTCGGATCGTCCGGCGCAGGCAAGTCGACCGTGCTCAACATCCTCGGCGGCATGGACACCAACAGCGAAGGCCGGGTTATCATCGACGGCAAGGACATCTCGAACTACACCGCCCACCAGCTCACCGACTACCGCCGTTACGACATCGGCTTCGTGTTCCAGTTCTACAATCTCGTCGCCAACCTCACCGCCAAGGAAAACGTCGAACTCGCCTCCGAAATCGTCAAGGACGCGCAGGACCCGGTGCGCACGCTCATCGACGTCGGGTTGAAGGACCGCATCAACAACTTCCCCGCACAGCTGTCCGGCGGCGAACAGCAGCGCGTCGCCATCGCGCGCGCCGTCGCCAAGAACCCGAAGATCCTGCTGTGCGACGAGCCGACCGGTGCGCTCGACTACAACACCGGCAAACAGGTCCTCCAAATCCTGCAGGACCAGAGCCGCAAGAAAGGCGCGACCGTCGTTATCGTCACCCACAACTCGGCCATCGCGCCGATCGCCGACCGCGTCATCCACATGCACGACGCGCGCGTCAAATCAATCGAGATCAACGAACATCCGATGGACATCAAGGATCTGGAGTGGTAGCCATGACCGCATTCGCAGACTTCATCGAACCGATCGAACCGGCCGAACCGGCTGCGGCAAGCCGGCAGCGGACCGGCGCGCATCGTGCCGCCACGAGCACGCGCCGCAGCAACGGCACTCCCCGCAAACGCATGCTGTGGAAGGACATCCGCGTCACCCTCGCCAAGTCGAAAGGCCGGTTCATCTCGATCGTCAGCCTCATGATGCTCGGCTCGTTCGCGCTCGTCGGCCTGTTCGTCACCGGCCCCGACATGCAGGCCACCGGCACCTCCTTTTACGGCGAACACAACCTCGCCGACGTGACCGTCATCAGCGACTACGGCCTGAGCCAGGCGGACGAAACGATCATCCGCGACACCGACGGCGTACGCCAGGCCGAATTCGGCTACTTCAAGGACGTGACCATCAAGGGCAGCAACCATAGCCTGCGCGTCTACTCCAAACCCGACGCCGTCTCCGGATACCGCGTCATCGAAGGCCGCATGCCGAACAAAACCGGCGAAATCGCGCTCGACTCGGCCGAACGCGACCGATACGCGATCGACAGCACCATGCAGGTCAGCGAACTGCCCGATATCGCCGGCGACACCATCCTCAAGCAGACCAAATACACCGTGGTCGGCTTCGTCGACGCCAGCGAAATCGTCTCCAACCTCAACATGGGCCAATCCACGGCCGGCACAGGCGAACTCGACGGCTACGGCGTGGTCGTACGCGACACGTTCGACTCGGACGTGACGATGATCGGCCGCGTCACCTTCGACGACACGCAACACGTCGACTACTGGACCAGCGAATACCGCGACCGCGTGCAATCACACAAGGACACGCTCACCAAGCGCCTCGCCGGCCAGCCCAAGGCGCGGGCAGCCTCGATCCGCGAAGACCGCCGTCAGCAGATCGACAAGGCGCAGGCCAAGGTCGACGACGCGAAACAGGAGCTTGCGGACGCCGAACAGCAGCTTACGGACGCGAAGACGCAGATCGAATCCGCCAAGGACCAGATGACCCAAGGCGAGATCACCGCCATCGACCAAGGCTCCGCCGCTGTCGCCGAACTGTCCGGCACACTCGCGCAGATCGCCGCAGCCGGCTCGCAGATCACCGCCGGACAGACCCAGCTCGCCGCCGGCGCCCAGCAACTCAGCCAAGGCCAGACCCAGCTCGACTCGTCATGGCAGCAGCTCACGCAGGCCAAAACGCAGCTCGACGCCGCGCGTACCGTCCTCGAATCAGTCAAACCGGTCCTCGACAAAACCGGCGCGACACTGGCCGACTGGGCCAACAGCGGCCTGACTGGTGACGTGTACGACACCGTCAAGGCACAGTACGACAAGGCGCTCGCTGTCTACAACGAGGCCGTCGCGCAATACAACACCCAGCTGAACGCCTACAACGCCGCGCTCCAGCAGTGGAACGACGGCGCAAAACAACTCAAGGAAGGCGGCGAGGAATACCGCAAAAACGCGGCTGCGCTCGCCGACGCGTCCAGGCAGCTCGCCGCCAAGCAGACCGAACTCGGCCAGGCCGTCTCCACCGCACCGGCCGGCACGTCGGACGGCAGCGGCGTCTCGTCCGGTGCCACGCAGCTCATCCAAGGCCAGCGCGACATCGAGAAGGCCGAAGACCAGTACGCGCAGAAACTGCAGGAATTCAACGACGCGAAACCGGCCGCCGAAGCGAAGATCGCCGCGGCCGAACGCGACATCGCGCTCGCCCGCGAGAAGATCGACACGCTCGAGGTGCCCGCCTACTCGATCGACGGGCGGCGCGAGGGGCTCACGTCCAACGGCTACCGCGTGTACGAGATCATCGCGAACATCGTCGGCAAGCTCGCCATGATCTTCCCTGTGTTCCTCTACTTCGTCGCCGCGCTCGTCACGTTCTCCACGATGGGCCGCATGGTCGACGAGGAACGCGTCAACTCCGGCACCTTGAAGGCGCTAGGCTACGGCAACGCGGACATCCTCAAGAAGTTCACGGTCTATGGCTTCGCCGCATCCACCGTCGGCACGATCCTCGGTGTCGCCGCCGGCCACACGATCCTGCCGCTCATCGTCTACCATGCGTACAGCGACGGGTTCACCATGCCGGTCATCGAACTGAAGTTCCATCCCGTCGTCACCGCAGTCGCGTTCCTGCTCGCCTGGGTGAGCGCCGTCGTGCCGGCCATGCTCGCCGCCGCACGTGAGCTGCGCGACAAGCCCGCCGCGCTCCTGCTGCCCAAGCCGCCGGCGAACGGGTCGAAGATCTTCCTCGAACGGCTCGGCTTCATCTGGAACCGGCTCAGCTTCACGCGCAAAGTCACCGCGCGCAACCTGTTCCGTTACAAGACGCGCGGCTTCATGACGATCTTCGGCGTGATGGGCGCCGTGTCGCTGCTCGTCGCCGGACTCGGCGTACAGGGCTCGATCAACCAGATCAGCGAACGCCAGTTCGACGAGGTGATCCATTACGACATGATCGTCGCCGAAAAATCCGACAACAACGACGAACAACGCGACGCCGTCGCCAAGACGATGACCCACAAGGCCGTGGACGAGGCGATGCCGATCCGCTACGAGGAACTCACCAAAACCGCCGGCAAACAGGACGACAAGCAGTCGATCACACTGCTCGTCACCGACGACGCGTACAACTTCAACGACTACGTGACCCTGCGCTCGCGTGTCGGCCACCGGCCGCAGATCCTCACCGACTGCGGCGCGGTCATCTCCGAGCGCATGGCCTCGATGCTCGGCGTGAAGGCCGGCGACACGATCCGCGTCACCGGTGAGGACGGCACCGAGCAATCCGTGCGCGTGGACGGTGTAAGCGAGATGTACATCGGGCATCTCATGGTCATGTCGTCAGGCGGATACGAACGCGTGTTCGGCGAGGACTACCAGTCGAACGCGTATCTGGTGCGGCTCAAGGACAACTCGATCGAGAACGCCGAACAGCAGGGTGCGAGGTTCATGAAGAACGACGGCGTGCGAGGCGTCGTGCAGAACACCACCATGAAGAACCAGGTCGCCACGATCGTCGACTCGCTCAACCAGATCATGGAGGTGCTCGTGCTCGTGGCCGGCATGCTCGCCGTGGTGATCCTGTACAACCTCACCAACCTGAACGTGTCCGAACGCATCCGGGAACTGTCGACCATCAAGGTGCTCGGCTTCCATTCGAACGAGACGACCATGTACATCTACCGCGAAACCATCGTCTTGTCCGCGCTCGGTATCCTCGCCGGCTATGGGTTCGGCGCGGGGCTGCACCGGTACATCATCAGCGAGGTGCCGCCGGACGAGGTCATGTTCGATCCCGCGCTCGGCTGGCCCGCGTTCGTGGCACCCGCCGTGCTCGTCGCCGCGGTGTTGGCCGCGCTTGGCGTGGTCGTCTATCGGCAGCTGCGGGATGTGGATATGCTCGCCGCGCTTAAATCGGTGGACTGACGCCGCAGCGCTTTTCATGACATCAGGAAAGTTCAATTCATGTTGCCGACATGTGACATGAATTGAACTTTCGGTGTTTCTGGGGGATGTGTGGTGGTATGGTTTGAACCAATGGTTTTGAACTTTGAACTTTCCGGGATCGGGGGAGTGACATGGAAAGTTTCTCGACGCGATTGAAGACGGCGATGAGCGCCCGCCATCTCAAACAGGTGGACATCGTCCACGCGGCGCAGCGGGCCGGGGTCAAGCTCGGCAAAAGCCACATCAGCCAGTACGTCGGAGGCAAGACGATGCCGCGGGCCGAGATCCTGAACTTCCTGGCCGAAACGCTGGACGTCGACGAACAATGGCTGCTCGGCCATGACACGTCGGCGGCATCGTCGTCCCACGCCATCGCACCGTCCGCCGCGACACCGACGGTCGCGACGTCGCCATCACAGCCCTCGTCGTCAACCCACGAATCATCAACCATCCTGTTGGAAGAAGGAATCCCCATGCGTCAGTTCCACAAATCCACCAAACTCGACAACGTGTTGTACGACGTGCGCGGTCCGGTCGTCGACGAGGCCGCCCGCATGGAGGAGGCGGGCATGCACGTGTTGAAGCTCAATATCGGCAACCCCGCGCCGTTCGGCTTCCGTACGCCCGACGAGGTCGTCTACGACATGTCCCGGCAGCTGACCGACACCGAAGGCTACTCTGCGTCCAAGGGCCTGTTCTCCGCGCGCAAGGCCATCATGCAGTACGCGCAGCTCAAGAACATCCCCAACGTCGGCATCGAGGACATCTACACCGGCAACGGCGTGAGCGAGCTGATCAACCTGTCCATGTCCGCGCTGCTCGACGACGGCGACGAGGTGCTCGTGCCCAGCCCCGACTACCCGCTGTGGACCGCGTGCGTGAACCTCGCCGGCGGCACCGCCGTGCACTATGTGTGTGACGAGGAATCCGAATGGTATCCGGACATCGACGACATGCGCTCCAAGATCACCGACCGCACGGTCGCGATCGTCCTGATCAATCCGAACAACCCGACCGGCGCGCTCTACCCGCCCGAGGTGCTCCAGAAGATCGTCGACCTCGCCCGCGAGCACCAGCTCATGATCTTCTCCGACGAGATCTACGACCGTCTCGTCATGGACGGCCTCAAGCACGTCTCGATCGCCTCGATGGCGCCCGACCTGTTCTGCGTCACGTTCTCCGGCCTGTCGAAGTCGCATATGATCGCCGGCTACCGCGTCGGCTGGATGGTCCTGAGCGGCAACAAGCGGATCGCCAAGGACTACATCGAAGGATTGAACATGCTCGCCAACATGCGCATCTGCTCGAACGTGCCCGCCCAGTCGATCGTGCAGACCGCGCTCGGCGGCCACCAGTCCGTCAACGACTACATCGTGCCCGGCGGCCGCATCCACGACCAGCGCGACTACATCTACAACGCGCTCAACGCGATCGACGGCGTCACCGCGATCAAGCCGAAGGCCGCGTTCTACATCTTTCCGAAACTCGACGTGAAGAAGTTCAACATCACCGACGACGAGCAGTTCGCGCTCGACCTGCTGCACGACAAGCGCATCCTCATCACGCGCGGCGGTGGCTTCAACTGGCAGGAGCCGGACCATTTCCGCATCGTCTATCTGCCGCGCATCGAAGTGCTCAAGGACGCGGTCGACAAGCTCGCCGACTTCCTGTCGTATTACCACCAGTAGTCCGTGATTTTCTCTCTTGAGAATGATTTTGTCGATCGATTGACCCATTGGAAACAAACGTTTCTGACGGGTCATTTTTATGAGTCGAAAGAGGCTGAAAAGTTCAATTCCGCAATATTCCGCAACAAACTTACGAATTGAGATTTGCTCCGGTTGCTCATGTCGGAGTCTCGGCGGTGAAGTCGTCTTGTATAGAGAGCATGTATATAGAAACTTGTTATCTCTTGTATACGGGTAATGCTGATTACCCTACTGTCCAACTTCCATTATCCCTGCCGAGGTAATGTGTATTACCGTTGCCGTGGTAACATAGGTTATATAAAAAAAGAAGGCCCGAAAGTGCGGGAACACTCTCGAGCCGGATGGAAAACCTACGCGAATAGATCTCCGCTGTCATCCTACCACGAGCAGAGCGGAGGGAAACGGATGGAAGAAATGGGCTACCGTAACATGCAGCTCGTGTGGGAGGCGGCGCGCAATGGCCGGCTCGGCCGTGAAAGCAAGGGCGGGTTGCTGACCGACGATCTTGCCGTCAACATGCTCACCTACATGAGCCAGCACACCTATGACTGGCCTCCGACCGATGACATGAAGTGGAAGAAGATACCCTGCCGCTACTACACGTTGGGGGACAAGCGCATGATCGAGGATATGGGCATGGCCTTGATCGCGTCATTGGATAGTCTTGACGATCCCGAAGTGGCCGAAGCCCTGATGGCGAAACGGTATAACTCCGCGGTCACGAGACTCAAGCGTGCGAGGAAGTTCCTCACGGAACGTGGGCTGGTGAAACAGCTCGAACCGCCGAGCATCACCGGGAAGAAGCGGACGAACGCCGGCTACCTGTTGTTGTTGGGTGATGCTGCTGAGAATGCTGAGGTTGAGGCGTGGGCTAGGAAGTGTTTGGGCTTGTAGAAACAGTTCAAGGCCCCTCACTCTCCCCATGTGAGGGAGGGTGAGGGGCCAGGGCTTAAAACTTTGCCGTGTGGCGGCCGGTGATGATTGACCGTCGCACGGCGGTTTACTCCCGCTTTCCACGGCGGGCCTACCCGAGTGGGTAAGACTAATTATGTCCCGTCATCACAGACGGGTGAGCATGGGGCTGATGGTCGCGTCGATCATGCTGTTGACGACAGCTTCCACGCGAATGTACGCGAGATAGGTGCCGGCTGTCAGGCGAATGGTTCCCGGGCTGGTGGAATCAAGCAGGATGGTCGAGTTCGTGCCGAGCGTTGCGCGTACGCGTGGGTCGGTCGAGTCGGCGGTCAGCGTGTAATCGCCCTCATCCAATGTAATCCACGCGCCGAGCCCGATGATGGCACGTTCGACGGTGCCATGCACTCGCCACGAGCCGTCGGCCGGGTCGAGTGTCAGCCCGTCACGATCCGTCACGGCCGGTTTCTTCCACCACAGGTTCACGGGATCGTCAGCCGTTAGCCCCCCCAATTGCGTCGAGCGTGTCGGGTGGTGTCCATTCGGTTGGCTGGTCGCCGAGTTCCAGTTGGAGGTAGAGGATCGTGTCCACGTCCTTGAGCGTGCTGCCGAGGTTGACGAGCCTGAGACGGTTCACGCCATTGCTGCCGGTGACGCTTACCACGTTGGTGCCGGCCAGAAGACTCAGCCCGTCGCAGGTGACACGGTAACGTCGATTGGTATCGTCCAAGTTGACGTTGCGTGCGGACAGGGTGACGGTGACTCCGGTCGGGATCGGTTCGGGAAGATCCCAGTACACGAATCCCTGCGAGGTGGGAATATCACCCCGTATTCGCAGCGCTCCGTCATCGGTTACCGTGACCGTGTACCCGTCACCCTGATACGGGCCGTAGGCGAGCAGGTTCGCGGATGGAGTCGGTTCGGGCGTCACGCTCCCGGCGCGGAACACGGGTTGCCCGGCCTTGTACAGGCTCACGGGTTTGCCATCAAGCCGCAGGCCGGTGATCTTACGGCCGTTGAGATACACGCTCATGATCCCTCCACGGTGGCGATCAGATCATGCGGCCACAGGATGCTGAGCTGCTGCGCCTCCTGACTGGTGTCGGCGTAGCGTACGCGCAGGATGTCCCCGTCCGCCGCGTTCACCGGGACGAACCCGCGTGCCAGTTGGGGGAGCGTCGCGTAATCCACCGGAGTGTCACTGTCGGGCACTTCCACGAGCATCACATGCTCGCATTTGGTGCCCGGCAGTTCGATCACCCGGTATACGAACGACTCGTCCGTGGGATCAAGCTCGACCTGCGCCATACCCTGTTCGTCCAACGTCACGTCGAACGAGCCGGCGACCACGACCATGTCACCGGTGACCCTGCGAGCCGTCTGCTGGAACCGAACCCGTCCCTGCACGGGCATGGAACCGCCCGGCGCGGGACGGGTGAATGAATGTTGACCAACGTCATGACGGTTCCCCTTCGTTTACTGTCCGACCGGCTTGCCCACGTTGCCGAGGTTCAGCAAAGCGTCCAACCACTTATCGGTCACGCCCACCGAACGGAACGCGGCGTACGCGGTCTGCACGCCGCCCACGACCGCGAACACGCACGTGAGCCACGCCTGTGGGTTGGCGGGGATGCCTGTGGCGAAGCCGACGAGGATACCGGCGACGAGGCTCACGCCGATCGCCACCCAACGGGCGATGCTCCCGCTCATGGCCTCGGTCTTGATGGCCTGCACGAGGAACGGTACGACGAGGACGGTCGCGATGGTAGCTGCTACCTGAATCATAGGGAAATCCTTTCCTAGGAGAGCATCTGGTTGACGCGCGCCTGCACGGCCGCGTAGTTCGCGCCGAGCGCGCGCTTGCGGGCCTCGCCGGTACCGAACTCGCCGCGGATGACGCGACGGGCGAGGTCGTCGATGTTCACGCTCGGCTTGGCGGAACCGCCTGCACCGAGCATCTGGTTGACGCGGTCCTGCACCTTCTGGTAGTTCGCGCCCAACGCGCGTTTGCGCGCGTCGCCCGTACCGAACTCGCCGGCGATGACACGGCGGGCCAGATCATCGATGTTCACCGCGGCCGGCTTCGACTGGGTGGTGGACGATACGCCGAGTTTCTTGTTGACGATCGCCATGACCTTGTCGTAGTTGGAGCCGAGCTTTGCCTTGCGCTGGTCGCCGTTGCCATAGTCGCCGCGGATGACCGCGTCCGCCAACGCGTTCAAATCCACGCTCGTGTTCGGCTTGGCGGCGGGCTTCGACTGTGTGGCCGGCTTGGAGGACGTGGTGCCGGTCATCTTGTCGTACCACTGCTGGGCGCGCTGGATGTACGCGTCCTTCTGCGACCCGTAAATGCTCGCCGGGCACGCGGTGGACGAGAAATGCGAGTGGGGGAACACGTTCACGCCCCACTGCGGGCGTCCCAGCTTGTAGTACTTGCAGACCGCGGCGACCAAATGCGCGCCGTTGTCCAACGTGGCCTCGCTGATCAGCCACGGGCTGGTGCTGACGTCCGCATGCTCGATGCCAATCGACTCGCAGTTCGCATCCCAATTGCCGGCATGCCATGCGGTGTCCGCATCCCACACTAACTGGCCGATACGCCCGTTCGCGTCCACCTGATAGTGCGCGCTGGCTTCACGCGTCTGCCACACGTTGTAACAGCCCGGAATGCTCAGGTTGCCGGCATTGTGGTGCACGACCACGTATTTGATGGCCTTGCCGTTACGGCCCTTAGTGAAATGCTTCGAGAGGATCAGGTCCTCGTCCGCGGTCAAAGTGTTCCAATCCTTCATGATCAATGTCCTTCCGCCCGTTTCCGGGCATGAAAAAAGCCCGGAGACGATGCGTCTTCGGGCTTTGGTTTTTCTGGGTGTATACGGGGTTATTCGACTGTCTGCCGGGTGACGGTTTCGGGTGCGATATCAGGACGAAGCTCGTCCGGCAGACTCGGTTTCGGATGGGAGGCGAGCCAATCCGGCTCGGCGATCTCGCAGAAGTCCTGCAGCCAGTGGAACAAGCGACGCGTGTACGCGGTAGCCTTGAAGTACTTCTCCTGCACCTTCTCCAAATGCCGGATCTGCTCCTCCTGACGGGCAAGCTCCTCGCGCAGCGGGTCGATGACCCGTTCGGTCAGGATGCGCACGGCCTTGTCGGCCGCGTCCGCGGTGATCGAATCCACGTCGGCCTCGTCCTTGCGCCGGTTCGACCATGCGCCCACGAGACCGCCCAGACCGCCGCCTCCGATGAGCGCGAGGATGACCGCGCTCCAGAACTCGGTGCTGCTGAACAATTGCTGAAACGGTGGCATCATTGTCCTTTCAAAACAGAAGAGGGGAAGGCCGTGCGTGGTCTTCCCCTCCGGGTCTGGTTCGTCACTGCTGCGGTTCCGTGTCCTGGCCGCTGCGCCAAGTGACGATCTCGCTCACCTTGGCGAGATCCGCGACGTTGACGTCCCGGGTGAGGCGCGTGTCGAGGTCGGTGAACGTGACCTTGTCCGCGTCCAATCCGGTGAAATCGGCGCGCAGGCTCTTGTTGTAGTCGCACCATGTCTGCATGGTGCCGTCGTCGGAATGGTCGAACACGAGGCCCAGGCGCAGGATCTCGTAGAGGATCGAGCCTTTGACGGGGCGCAGGTCGAGCGGCGTCTCTTCGTTGGTGTCTGCCATGATGGTTTTTCCCCTTTCGTCGGAGTGTGTTATTTCATGAGGATCACGAGCCAGTTGATCCGGATCTTCCGGTTCACGGTCATGCCGCTGGTGCGGATGTTGAGCCCGTCGGGCGTGTAGTCGAGCCCGGTGACTTGGAACGCGTTGGACTTGTAGTCGCCGTTGTACGCGTGGAAGAAGCTGTTGTCGGTCCACCCTCCCCATTGGTCGAGCATGCTTTTCGGGATGAGGTTGATGCTTCCCGATGAGGGTGTGAGCACGGTGCTGCCGGCGTGCATGGCGCGGATGACGGCCTCGCCGGGCATGCTGATCGGGCCTCCGTTGAGACTGATCGGGTTGCCGTTGATCGCTACGCCCTGTTCGGGTGCGGCCTGTCCGATGCCGACCCCGGTGCCGGTGGCGTTGATGTCGAGGATGAACGAGCTGGGGCCGACGCCCACGGTCTTGGCGACGCTCAGGTGCTTGTCGGTCAGGGTCGCGGTGATCGTGTACGAGGATGATCCGTCGATGCCGGACAGGAGTCTCGTGAACGTGCCCGACGTGCCCGAGATCGCGGTCGAGACGGGCGTGCCCGAACCGCCCGTTGACGGCCGCGAGTTTGATCGACTGGCCCGTGTTGCCGGTGTCGGTCTTGGTGTCCACGCTCCATGTGACCGTGACCTTGCAGTACGTGCCGTCGTTCGCCGCCGTCCCGTCCTTGTCGCACCGGAACGCGGTCAGGCTGCCGATCGTGGGGTTCTTCCACGATTGTTTCCATACCGCGTACAGGGTCACGTCCGCGTCGGGCGTGTAGTTCGCGCCCGGCTGGTAGGCGACCCCGCCCGAGGCGCTGGTCGCCCACCCTTGGAACGAGTAGCCGGCGCGTGTGGGACGCGTGGACGACAGGTAGAGTCGTTCCCCGTACCATTTCGTCTGCGCGCCCGGAGCGCCCGTGCCGCCGTTCGCGTTGTACGACACGCGGTGGGAGGGTTTCGCGCCGATCGACAGGGTGCCGTTCGCGTTCGACGAGCCGGCCATGTACCCGGTGACCTTGATGTAGCCGCCCACGCCCACGTTCTGCGCCGTGTGGCCCTTGTTGACCCACACGTCCTTCGTCGCGATGTTCTGCTGCCCGTTCGTGCCGACGTTGATGCCGCCCGACGTGCTCGAGCTCGCGGTCTGCCCGGCCACGCTCGCGCCGAAGCTCGCGTTGATGCCCGACAATTGCCACGTGTTCACGCATTGGAAGTACGTGATCGAACGCACCAAAGCGCGCCCGTTGTCCTGTTGGACGATGGTCGCGGCCACGTGGACGCGCCACGCGCCGCCCACGATGCCGCCGTAGAAATCGGCCACAGGCGTCTCCTTTCCTATACCCTGACGAGCGACAGGTGCCCGTTGCTGCGGGGGATGAACGCGAAGTTGCCGATGCGCAGCGTGCTGTTGACCGTCGCGTTGTTGATGTACATGCGGTCGTTGCCCACGTACGCGACCTCCGAATCGCCGGATATGAACGAGAGCCGGTCGTTGGTCAACTGGACCTTGTTCGTGTTCGCGGACGCGCCCAGTTCGAGCACCGGGTCGCCATCCGCGTCCTGCGACAGGCGCATGTACGATTTGCGGGTCGCGATCTCCGAGGCGAGGCTGTCGGACAGGTTGTCCACGTTCCCGCTCACCCCGTCGATCCTGCTGTCCGCGTCGTCCTGACGGTCGGACACGCTGGTGATGCTGAATGTCAGATCCTGCGCGGTCTGTTTGATCGACGTGGACAGTTCGTCGCGCACCTCGGATAGATCGGTCACGTCCTTGACGCTCAGATCATCGAACGCGACCCAATCGGACGTGTTCGACGCGTACACGGCGAACACCAAGCCAGTCACGTTCGCGCCGACCGTGTACTCGACGCTGATCTGGAGCCATTCGTTCACGGTCGAAGGAAGAACGGTCGTATTCGCGAGCAGCTTGTCGTCCTGATCCCTGATGCACAGTTTCGTGGTCCCGGCCGTGGCTCCGTCAGACAAGCTGTCGCGCATGATCCACCCGGAGAACCGGTAACGGTCGCCTGTCTTGACCGGGATCACACGCCGGCCCGAGCCTCCGGTGGCGTGCAGCGCGTACATGATCGCCATGTTCGCGCTTCCGTCGTGCACGAGGCATGTGGAACCGGTGCGATGTGTGCCTGCGGAGAACCGCCAGCCCGACAAGCCCGGCCATGTCTGGGTCTTGGACTCGAACCCGCCGTCGATGACCAGCTCCGACAATCCGGCCGATACCGTGTCCAGTCGTTTCGTCACGGTCGATGTGACCGACTGCTCCGTCTGGGACAGTTCCGTCTTGGTCGTGTACGTCTTCGATGCGTCCGTCTTCGACAGGTACGTGTTTGACACGGTGGTCTTGAACCCGTTGATGGATTGCTCCAACGCGGTCTTCTTCGCCAACGCGTCCGTCTTCGTCTCGTACGTCTGGCCGACGGTGGTCTTGAATCCTTCGAGGGATTGTTCGGCCTTGCTGACACGGGTGACGGCCGCGTCCGCAGTGGACTGTGCTTTGGCCGTGTCGGTCACGTCCGTGACGGCCACGTCGTCCACGCGCAGATACGAGCCGGACGCCTTGGCGGCGGCGATCCTCACGCACAGGCTCTCCGTTCCGTCCGGGACGGTCAGCCGGTGCGCGACCCTCTGGAACACGTATCCGCCGGTCGTGTTGCCCTGATACGTGGTCGTCCACTTGTACGCGAGCGGCGAGTCGGCGAGACTGAAACCGATCGTGAAGCTGCTCTCGCAGCACACCCACGCGACCGCCTCGTAGGTGCGGCCGGGCGTGACCGTGAACGGTTGCGAGGCGAGCACGGTCACGCCCTCGTAGGATGCGAGATAGCCGATCGCACGGTACCTGCCCGTGTGCAGTACGCCGCCGTTGACCTCCCACTTGCCCTGCGACTGCCAGCCCGTCAGGTCGCCGGCCTCGAAACCGGGATTGGCGAGCGGCTGGTTCGACTGGCTGATCGTGCTTGACAGCCGGTCCGCGGTCTGCTGCAACTGGCTCAACGTGGCCGTATGCCCTTTGACCGTCGAAGCTTGTTCGCTCACGGTGGTCTTCAGCCCGTTGACGGTCTGCTCGACCGTGGTGGCCTTGCTCATCGCGTTCTTCGCGGCGGTCGCGTTCTCCGTGATCTTCGAGGACAGGCTGTTGGCGGTCTGCGTGAGCGATGACTGGGTCGCATAAGTTTTCCCGGCATCCGATTTCGACAGGTACGTGGAGGACACGGTGCTTTTGAACCCGTCGAGGTTCTGCTGCAACGTGGTCTGCTTGGCGGTCGCGTCCTTCTTCGTCTCATAGGTCTGGCTCACGGTGGTCTTGAACCCGTCGAGCGACTGTTCCAGTTTCGATGTGCGTGTGATCGCCTCGTCGGCCGTGTCCTTGGCGGTCTGGGCCGCGGTCACGTCCGTGATCGACACGTCGTCCACGCGCAGGTATTTGCCCGACGCGAGCGTCTTGCCGATGTACACGTGGCAATCCGTGTACGAGCCGGTCGCCTTCACCTGCATGGTGAGGTACGCCCACGCGCCCGCCTTCGCGGGAGCGAGAGTCTTCGTCCCGGCCCATTTCGCCGTGTTGGATTGCAGGCCCAACGCGACCCCCGCGGTGTCGTCGGCCCACACCCAGCACGACACCTCGTATGTGTGGTCGTAGACCACGGTGAAGTTCCGGCTATTGACCCACCCCTGACCCGTGGACGGTCCCGACAGGAGCAGCCTGTACGACCCGGAATGCGGGTTGGCGGTGTTGACCTCCACCTTCGACCATTGGCCTGCGGCCCAGCCGGTCATGTCCCCGGTCTCGAGACCGGGGTTAACGACCATGTTCATGAGCGTGGAGTCCAACAGCTTGTTGGTCTGCGTGATCGTGGATGTCAGGCTTTTCGAGGTCTGCTCCAACTGGCTGATCGAGGAGGCATGCCCCTTGATCGTCGCCGCTTGCTCGCTCACCGTGGTCTTCAATCCGTTCGCGGTGGCTTCGACTGTGGTGGCCTTCGCCAACGCGCTGTCCGCGGTATTGCCGACTTCGGTGACCTGCGCGATGATCGCGTTCTTCGTCTGCGTCAGACTCGACTGGGTCGCATACGTTTTCGACGCGTCCGTCTTCGACAGGTACGTCTGGCCGACGGTGGTCCTGAACCCGTTCAGGTTCTGCTCCAACGTGCTGGCCTTCGACGCCGCGCCGTCCGCGGTCGCCTGCGCCTTGTCGGCCGCCGACTGGGCCTTCGACACGTTCTGGTTGGTCTGCGTGATCGAAGAGGACAGACTGTCGGCCTTCTGCGAGAGCTGGCTGATCGTGGTCGTGTGGCCGCTGATCGTCTTCGCCTGTTCCGATACGGTGCTTTTCAGCCCGCTGACGGATTGCTCCACGGTCGAAGCCTTCGACATGGCGTTGTTGGCGGTGGTCGCCGTCTCGGTGATCTTCGATGTCAGGCTGCTGGCGGTCTGTGTCAGGGACGATTGGGTGGCGTAGGTCTTCGACGCGTCGGTCTTGCTCAGATAGGTCTGGCCGACCGTCGTCTTGAACCCGTTCAGGTTCTGTTCGAGCGAACTGGTCTTCGTGACCGCCGTGTCGGCCGTTTTTTGAGCGTTCGCCGCGTCGGTCACGTCCGTGAGCGACACGTCGTCCACGCGCAGCCAGCCCGAGGTCTCGTTGGACGCGATACGCACGCACACGCCCGTCACCCCGGCGGGGATGGTCATGCGGAACACGCCGCGCACGTACCCCGTGTTGGCCGCGTACGCGGCGGTCTGCCCGTTCACATAGTCGAGTGGCTTGTCCGGCGAGGACAATCCGATCGAGTACGATCTTTCGCAATACACCCATGCGACCGCCTCATACGTGCGGCCCGGCGTGACCGGGACCGCGGACGACGCGATTACCGAGGTAGTGCCTTCTTTCAGCGTGGCAATCGCCCGATACGAGCCGGACCTCACCAAGCCCGCATCGTTGACCGACCACGAGCCGCGCACCGTCCACCCGGTCAGATCGCCCGTCTCGAAGCCGGGATTCTGCACGAGGTTCATGGTGTTCGCCAACGCGAGACCGGTCTTCTCGGACACCTGCGTGATCGTGCTTGACAGCGAGTCGGCCTTCTGTGAGAGCTGGCTGATGGTCTTCGCCTGTCCCGCGATCGTCGTGGCCTGTTCGCTCACCGTGGTCTTCAGCCCGTTCGCGGTCTGCTCCACGGTCGACGCCTTGCTCAACGCGTTCTGGGCGACCGTCGCGGTCTCGCTCACCTTGCTCGTGATCGAATCGCTGGTCTGCTTCAATTCGCTCTTGGTCGCGTACGTGGCCGGGATGCTGGTCTTCAACCCGTCCACGTTCTTCTGCGCCGTGTCCGCGGACGACTGCGCCTTGGCCGCGTCCGCGATCGCCTTCGCGATATCGCTGTCCTTGATCAGCGTCCACGCATAGGTTTTGCCATCCGTGGAACCCCAACGGTACGACATGCCCGACGTGGTGTCGTAGTAGACGTCGCCCGCATGCTGCTTCTTCAACGCGTCGGTCGTCCACGTGCTTGCGGGCGCGTTCGATATGGTCGGTGGTTTCGTGCCGGTCCATGTCTCGATCGCGTTGTCCGCGATGTTCTGCAACGCCGCCAGGGCGCTCTTGGTCGCGTACGTCTTCTCGACTGTGCTGGTGATCGAATCGCTGGTTTGTTTGAGTTCGCTCTTCGACGCGAACGCCTTGTCCGCGTCGGTCTTGCTGTAATAGTTCGTCTCCAACGTGGTGGAGATCTGGTCGGCCTTCTGGATCGCGGTCGAGCTTTGCGTGAGCGCGGACCGCGCGTCCGAATACGCCTTGTCCGCCGTCGTTTTGATCTGCTTGGCGTCCTGCGCGGTCTGCGTGGCGACGCCCAACGCGGAATCGGCGGTCGACTGCGCGTTCGACACCTTCGTGACGAGTTCGCCCAGCTTGGTCGCATGCTGCTCGACCACCGTGTTCGTCACGTCCAACGATTCGGACAGCTTGTCGGACTTGGCGATCGCATCATTAGCGGACGACTGCGCCTTGCCGGCCGCGTCCTTCGCCGACTGGACTCCCGCCTCGGCGTCCTTGCGTGCCTGCTCGGCCTTCGCCGTCGCCGACTGGGCTTCGGCCTTCGCGTCGGCCACGCCGGCCTCGGCGTCCTTGCGTACCTGTTCCGCCTTCGCCGCGGCCTGAGCCGCCTCGTCCTTGGCCTCCTGCACGCCCTTGGCCGCGTCCGACGACACGTTGTCGGCCTTCTTCGCGGCCTCGTCCGCCTTCCTCGCGGCTTCGGCGGCCGTGTCCTTCGCGGACTGCACGCCCGCTTCGGCGTCCTTGCGGACCTGTTCCGCGTCGGCGATGGCCTGATCGGCCTTCTTCGACACGTCGTCCAACCGTTGCTGGGCGTCCTCCATCGGATCGTCCACGTGCACGCTGATCCGGTCCGATTCCACGCTCATGTTGCCCTGCACGTCCACGGCGACGGCCCACACGAGCCAGTCGCCCGTCTCGAGGATGCCGGACGCGAGCGTGCCCGCCGCCTTCAGTCTGCCCAGATGCTTGACGGGATCGGTTCCGAGCTGCAACCGGAATTCGATGTGGTCGAAATCGGCCGGCACGCCCTCCATGAGCGTGCCGTCCCATGCGGCCACCAGCACGCCGTTCCTGCACGACGCAGAGACTCCGGTGGGTTTGGACGGGGGAGTCAGGTCGCCGACGAACTGGATGACGCCGTTCGGCTTGCCGGTATCATCCGTGCCGGCCTGCTGGCCGATGAGCGTGCCGGTGCCGTCCTCGTTCGGTATCCACAGGCTGCCCGCGTTCGCGGTCTGCAACGTGCGGGCCGTACGCAACGCCTCCTGCGCCACCGTCAACGGCAGCAGGTCCGGGTCCGGCACGAGTTCGTAATGCGAAGCCATCCACGCCTCCAAGAATAGAAATCAGGTGATGGGGTCCTCCATCACGTCGAACGTCAGGCTTATCTTCGACGTCTCGTCCCCGCTCATCTGCATGAGCCGGGTCCGGTACACGCCGTCCGGCAGGCCCGGGAACCCGTCGAGCGCGACCTCGACGATCTCGCCCGGCCAGAAGCCGCCGAGCGGGTGCAGGAACGCGCCGGACGAGTCTCGGTCGTCCGCGTCGATCTCGCCCTTCAACTGCATCAGCGGGGTGCGGTTCGCGGCGAGCACGCCCTTCGCGTGGCTTTGGATCAACGCCAGCTTGTCCGTGTCCGCGTCCGAATACGTCATCTCCCTGAGCGGCCACGGATCGTCCGTCTCGCACAGGCTCAGGTCCTCCGCCAGATAGGTGAGCTGCGCCTTGTCCATGCCCGCGCCCGACGAGTACACGCGTTGCACGGGGCCGACATGGTCCACGGTCACGTTCTCCAGGTCGCCGCCATGACGGCGGCAGTACAGGCGGTGCACCTGCTTCTGTCCCAGGTACACGTCGCCGTCGGACGCGGCGGTGAACGCGAGCCGCACATGCTGTGCGTCGGCCATGTAGGGGCGGAACTGCATGTCCGGCCCGCCGATCACGTTCGACAGTTTCTGAAATATGGCCTTGCAGGAAAGGTTCTGCACGTCGAACGCCCGGTACGTGCGCTCATGGGAGCCGGCCTCGCCCCGGTACGTCCAGTCGATCGGCAGCATGCCGCCCGGCTTCATGTCCGTGCACAGGTAGCCGACCTCGCTGGCGATGCCCCGCAGACTCAGCTTCGTGTATTTGATCTCGTCGGTCGAGGTGCCGCCCTTGCCCGCACCGTACCTGCCCTCCCTCACGCAGTACCGGGAGTCGAGCAGGTCGAGCATCGAGTTCAGGGTGAAGCTCGTGTCCAGCCACGAGTCCGTACGCGGCGAGATGGAACCGAACAGGATCGGCATGCCCACGTCCATCGGATCCGTGCTCGTCTTCCACATCAGGCATATCGAACGCTTGTCCTGCGTCAACAGGCTCGCCTTGTCCGCCGCGGTCGCGCCCGGCACGCTCGCCCACGGCAATGTCAGGCCGGAAGCGTCGTATTCGCCCGTGCCCTTGTCCCTCATCGTCGCCAACGTGCTGTCTGACACCGACACCGACCAGCCGAACGCGGGAATATCCACCGGCGCCACCAACTGGCCGGTCATCGTGTCGCAGATAAAGGCGCGCCACGACATCAGTCGGCCACCCCGATGTCCGTGACCGTGATCTGCCGCTGCTTCTTGAACTGGACCGGGTACGTCAGCCACGCCGGGTTGCCGCACGCCCACGCGCTCACCTGATGCGCGCCCGCCGTCACCTCCACGTCGTACGTGATGTACTTGGACTCGCTGTACCGTGTCGATTCGATCTCGTCCAACGGGCCGTCGATCAGCGACGTGTTCGGCGACGGGAAGTCGTTGATGACCTTCCCGTCCAACCGCAGCTGGAGGAAATACGAGCCCATCGCCGCGTTCTTGTCCGACTCGGACGGCACGCCGACCGCGCTGCGCGCCTTCCACTCGATGCGCACCAAGCGTTTCGTCGGCACCGAGAAATCACAGCGCACCATCTCGTGGTACACCATCTTCCCGTTCTTGTCCTTGTCCTCGTTCAACGTGAAGTCCGCCGTGCTCTTCGCGAACCCGATACGCCCCATCGACGCGCCGTACGGCAACGCGTACGACGGCGAACCGTTCGCCGTGGAAGCGCCCGTATTGGACGCGTTCGCGGGCATCAGCCGCGCCGCGATCCTCACGCAGCCCGCCGGCGTCGCCGGCGCGACCGGGGTCACGCCCGGCGTGCCCTGCGCCACCCCGACCACGACATGATTGTCCGCGTCGCCCTGCGTGGGATCGTTCGCTTTGACCCAGACCACGTCGATACGAGGATTCGCGCCACCGGCCGCGACCTGCGGCGTGGTCCCGCCCGGCCAGTACGCCTCCGTGTACCCGTCCGCGTCGCCGCGAGAACACACCGCGACGCCAGCGCCCACGTTGTACGCGAGATCGGAACGCCCCGACACCGCCAGACCGCTCACGACGCCCGTGTTACGGAACCGCGACTGGATGATCTTCCTATGCGTCAACGGGGTCACGCCAGCGCCCGTCTCGTCCGGCGCGATGCCCAAGGCCGTGGTAGCCATAATCTAATCTCCTTTACATGAACGTGTCACGGACCAGGCAATCCACATAACCGGTGCCCGCGCTCTGCAACGACACCGTCAGGCTCCCGCCCGGCCCCACCACGGGAAAACCACGCCGCGACAAGGACCGTGACACGTCCTGACCGCCCAACGTGGCCGTCCCCAAACGGCAATCCAATATGACCGGCACATTGCCGACCATCCGATCCCACCGCAACGAGGAACCGCCCGTGAACTGCAATTCCACGCCATCCGGGAACGACCCGTACACCGTGAACACCGGATACGCGCGCGACGACCCCTCGTTCACCAGAACACCCACGTTGCGCGCGTCCGACGCCGCCACCCCATACGACAGGGGATACGCCAACCCCGCCGCCTTGCTCGCATACGACAAGCCGCCGTTGCCGTCACGCGTCGGCAGCAACTGGAACCGGTGAGGCTCCCACGACAGGCGTTCGGGTCGCGGGCATATGATCGTCAACGTGTCGTCCCACGAGTAATCCGACTCCCATGTGGGGGATACGGTCGTGCTCGCATACCCGTCGCACCACGTGTCGTATCCGCCGTCCACCACGCGCACGCGGACCTGACGGTGCGCGAACCATTGCACCTGCATCAGCAGGTCCAACGCCTCGCGCCTGTCCATCGCCTCGCACCCGTAGTGGATGGTCAACGTGCGGGCCGCGTAGATCGCATCCGATTCCATGACGTCATGCGCCCCGTCGCCCTGACCGCGCTCCGTGAACGACACCTTCAGATCGGGGGTCCCGTACCAGCCCTCAACACCGGAATCGGTCACGTACAGGGACGAACCGGATTGCGGTTCGCCGTTCAACCGGACCGTCCGCCCGCCGGCGGACAGTTCCACGAAACCAGAAAGCCAGCTCACCGGTTCAACCTCCCCGCCAACTGCGCCGCATTCCGATGCAGGATCGACGCGGCCACATACATGTCATCCGCCGGACGGACGATCTTCGTGTCGAAGTTCTGCGTCACATACGTGTCACCGCTCTTACCGGTGCCGTCGGGCAGTTGCACGTTGACCACCGGTTTCACTTCGACGTTCACGCGTTCCGCGGTGCGGGCCATGACGCGGCCGCCCGCGGCGAACGCGCGGCGCTGGTCCTGGAACCCGCTCGTGGACATGGGTACGGGCGTGGTCTTCGGCAGTCGGCCCATCTTGTTCAGATAGTCGAGGAAGCCGGCACCGTACGTGGCGTCGAGTTTCCTCACCGCCGCCGCACGGATCACATGCTCCCCGTTCGACAGCCACGCCGGAATCGAATCGGACGTGCCCGAACCCGGACCGCTGATACGACCACCGGTCGCATACATGGTGCCGATCGGACCGTGATTGCCGACCTTGAACCCGTTCTCCACGTAGTTCGCGACGATGTTGAACCGTTTATCCGGGATGATCATGTCGATCAGCGTCTGTACTACGCCGGATGCAAGGTCTTCCGCCTCCAATTCGGTCCACTTGTCGGGCGGGATCTGTGCGATAGCATTCAACGCCTGTCGTACCGGACTGCCGGTGTGGTCGAGCGCGTACAGCATGGTCGGGTTCTTCTGCTTGACCGAATCGATCAACGACTGCGCCGCCGTGACCTGACCGTCGGTCAGGTTCAGCGCCTTCAACGCTGCCGGCAAACCCTGCTTCACACCGTCGATGTCGAGCTGTGCCGAGTTCACTGCCGGCTGGGTTTCATTTGCCGCCTTGATCGCCGCAGCCGCGGTCTGCTTCACACTATCGATATGGCTCTGTGCCGCTGTGACTCCTGACAATGTCTGGTCGATGGCGTTGAGGAACCAGTCGATCTGCTTGTCGGAAGCTCCCAGATCCTTGAGCTTCTGTTTGACGGCCTCCATCTGATCGGGCGCGTTGCCCTTGGATTGAAGGATGAACTCGATGTCCTTCTGACTCATGCCGAGATTCGCGAGAGACGACTGCACCTCATCCAACGTGAGGTTCGCGTCGCCTTCCGCGTTCACGAACATCGTGATCTGCTTCTGGTCCAAACCGGAACGGTCGAGCTTGTACAGCAGGTCATCGATGCTTTCGGTCGCGGCCAGCGTGTCCGCGGACACGTTCACCCGGTAGGTGCCGTTCGTCAGTTTCTCCGCGCCCAACCGGGACACCGTCTCGAACGTGGTGACGGCCTGCTGGCCGTTCGCGTCCACGGCGATCACCATCGTCCCGTCGTCCAAGCCCTTGAGCAGTTCGTCCTTCTTCGCGGTCACCTGGTCGAATCCGGTGATCGCGCCCTGATCGGCCATGCGCAGCACCGTCTGGTAGACGGCTTCGCCCTTCGTGCCTTCCGGGAACAGTTTCTCGATCTGGCTGATGTACGACAGGAGCGTCGCCTTGGACTGTTCCGCCTGAAGTTCGATCTTGGTCTTGATCTCCGAAGGGGTGCGCAGCAGGGAGTCCGTGTACTGGTGGACGCCGTCGGCGTTGTTGGTCAGCTGGTCGCCGGTCGAGTACAGGTCCTGTTGGAGCTGCTGCTGGCGTTTGCTGACCTCGTCATAGGAGGCTCCGCTGGCGATCATCGTGTCGATCACGTTGTTCGCGCTCGACGCCAATGAGGTCAACGTGTCGGACGCGGTGCGTCCCGCTTCGGTCGTCAGATCGAGTGTGCGAGCGTTGTCGTCCCACACTCGATCGCCGTTCGCGGCGAGCTGCTGCACCTGTTTGATCGTTTCGCCGATCGTGCTCATCGTTCGCCCATACGAGCTGGCCGCGTTCGCCGCGCTGATGCGCGCGTTCTTCTCACGGTCCAACGTGTCGATCATCAACTGGGTCGCGTTGTTGTAGTCGGTGGTCTGTTCGGTCGCGCTCTTGGCCTTCAACGCCATGAACTCGGTCGCGCCTCCACCCTCCATCAGCGTTTTGATGTAGGCTGACGTCCAGCCGTTCTGCTCCGCGGTGGTCTTGATCTGCTCGCGCTGCGACTCGCGCAGCTCCGTCGTGGTGTCTCGCAGCTTGCTCGCGGCCTGCCAGTTGTCGTCCATGTACCTGGTGCCCTTGAACAGGCTGTTCACCCATTTCTGATACTGGTCATCGGTCATGCCGACGGTCTTCGACACCTCGGACATGGACTTGTTGAGCTGTTTGGCGGCGGAGGACGTGTCATCGAACTTGTTCGCCTGCCCGAAGAACTGCTTCCACCAGTTCCATCCCTTTTCCGCATAGTTCTTGTCGGATAATGCTTCTTGGACGGACTGGGAGAAGTTGGATACGGCCTTGCCGGTGTCGTCCACTTCGTACTTCAGGTTCGCCAGACTGTCCGCGACCTTCTGGTTCGCGGCGTCGGTGGCCTGCGCCTTCGTGCTGTAGTCGGACCATGCCACGGCGGCAACACCCACGGCGGCGGCCAATCCGACCGTGACCGGGTTGATGCCGGCCAGCATCGAGGTGACGCCGCTGCCCGCGAGTTTGAGCTTGTCCATCTTGGTGACGGCCTTGCCGGCCGAACCGGTGATCTTCTCTCCGGCCTTGACTGCCTCGCCGCCAGCGCCGGTAGCTCCGGTTTGGACCGCGGCCCACGTGGCGGCGACGTCCAGCAGACTGGGTTTCACCCCGCCGCTCATGGTCACGCCCAGCTCGTTCATCTGCTTCGCCCACTGCGCGGTACGCAGCGTGTTCTCCAGCATGCCGACCTTGAACGTGTCGAACAGTTCCATGCCGGCCTTGCCGAACGTCATGTACAAGCCGATCGCCGCCTGCACCGGCTGGGGCAATGCGGAGAACGCCTTCGCCGTGGCTTCCGCTCCCTTGGCTACCGCTTCGATCAACGGTGCCGTCGCCTTCAGGGTGGCGGCGAACGTGCCGCCGAACGTGCGCGACAACTGGCCCACCATCGAAGCGAGGCTCGAGAACGCGGGGGCCGCGTCGCCGATCGCATCCAACGCGGTCTTCATGCCGTCGCGGACACCGGACGACAGGTCGGCGATGCCGGTCTTCGACCCGCGCAGCAGACGGCTCAGATTGGACGACATGGACGCCATGATCGAACCGGCGTCACGCAGCACGTTCGCCATCGTGTCCTTGAGATCGTAGGCGGCGTTGCCGATGTCGCTGAACGCGTCGCGCATCGTGTGCTGCGCGTCCTGCGCTCCCTCGCCCCACGCCTTCAGGACCTCTTGGAACCGGTACGAGTTGACCGCCCTGTCCGCCGAGGCCAACGCTTCGGAGAACCCTTGGATGCCGTTCTCGCTCTTCGCCAGCCCGTTATAGAGACCGGACATGATGCCCATCAGGCTTTTGACGGAGTCCTTCAAGTATCCGCCCTGTTCGACCGCCTCGGCCATCGCGAGACTGATCTGGCCCGTGTTCTTCGCCTGATCCACCCACTTGGCGGTGTTCTTCGCCACGTCGCTCAAGTAGGATGCGGCGCGGGGAAGATACTCGCTGGTAGCGTCGCCCAAGCCGAGGAACGATCTGACGAGATCCTGCAAGCCGGGGGTGAGCTTGTTGATCGCCTCCTGCGACTTGTCGAAGATGCGGGGCAGTTCGTCCGCCGCATACGATTGGCGCACCACGTCCGCGAGTTTTTCGACCACCTGTCCTTCCGCGTCCGCGATGCCGGTGATCCCGGGGATGAGTTTGCCGCTCACGTCGTCCATCAGACTGCGGATCGCGGGCTTCGCCTTCGCGTAGAACGCGTTGTCCATCGCGTCGCCCAAACCCGAGAGCTTGGTCGTGGCGATGTCGATCTGGTCGCTGAACGTCGCGCCCTTGTCGCCCCACGCATGCTTCAACACGGTGAACGCGGCACCAAGGCCGACGATCGCGCCCGGAGCGGCCATCGCCGCCTTCGACATGCTGACAAGGCTCGCGCCCACGCCAAGAGCGCTGCGCGACAGGTTGACCGCGCCCGCGCTGACCGCGCCCAACGCGCCCTCGAACACGGCGAGCTTCGGCACGACCGTGTCCAGCTCGTCGAACAGGTTCACCAGTTTCTCGAACTGGTTCTCCACTCCCTTCAAACCGGTGGAACCGTACAGCATGCCGTTCAGGATCTTGCCGGCCTGCGTCGTGTTCAGGCGGGCGAAGATCTCCACCGAACGCGGACGGGTGAACGCGAGCATGTGCGCCCGAGCACCCGCCGTCTTCAGATCGAGGTCGGCTTCGATCTTGTCGTGCGACTCCTGATACTTCTTGAACTTCTCCTCGGCGTGCTTGACGGAGAGATCAAGGTCCGCTTCCAATTCCCATTGGCGGTCGGGGTTGGCTTTGATCTGTCGGGCGATCTCGCGCATGCGCGCGATGATCTTCTCCTGATCGACCTGCCAGTCGACCGGAATGTCCAAGCGTTGAGTGCGGAGGCGACGCAGCCGTTCCTCGAGCTGGTCGGCCTGATCGTCCCACACCTTGACGCGAACGTCGATGTCATGCTGTTCTTCGAGCTTGCGACGCAGACGGTCGGCCTTGACGAGCACCTGCTCGTAGGAACGATCCCAGTCGCCCTTGTCCATACGAAGCTTTGCTTCGATCGGGTTGCGTCGGGCGAAATCACGCAGCGCCTTGATCTGCCTCAACGTCTGATTGAGCTGTCTGCCGATCTGGTAGAACTCGTTGCTCGAACCCAATCCGAGCGGCTTCATGTCGCCCAACGCCTTGGAAAGCTTGCGGACCTCCTTCTCCTGCTCGTCGAACAGGCCGGTCAGTTCCTTGGCCTCGCGCTGGTTGCGGGCCATCGCGGACTGGCCGAGCACCAGATTGTCGTGCAATGCGGCCGCGTTGATCGACGTGCCCCGCAATGCCTTCGACAACTGCTGTTCGGCCGTGCTCAGCTTGGGAAGGGCAGCCGTCTGTCGTTTCGCGACACGGGTGGCCTGGTCCATGAGTTCGTACTGGCGTGACAATCCGGCGACCATGCGCTTGTTGGACTGGATGAAATCGTCCTTCAACGCCTCCAAGCGGGGCATGGTCGCCTTGTACGTGTCGATCGCCTCGACGGACTCCTGCCATTTGCGGTTCGTCTCCGCCAACTGTTCCGAGAGTTTCGCCTGAGCCGTCTCGTAGCGTTTGTCGAACAGCGAGTCCAACGCCTTCTGGTTGCGGTTGATGTCCTTGGTGAGGTCCCGCAGCTGCGCGCGCACGTGCTTCAACGCGGCCTGCGCCTCGGGCAGTCCCTTGAGCCGGTACCAGTCGTAGGTTTCGGTGTCCTTGGCCTTGCGGGCCTCGTCTCGGGCCTTACGGTACTGGCGGATCTTCTCGACCAGATTGTCGACGCGCTGCGAATAGTCCGCGAACCGGTCGCGCTGCTGTTTGAGCTCTTCGGTGAACGCCTCGTACTGCGCCTGTTCATCGGCCTTGAGCTTGCGGCTCTTCGCGGCCAGTTCCTCGGATTGGGCGTAGTACTTGTTGCGTTCCCGGCGCAACCGGTCGAGGTTATCGAGCATCGACTGGGTTGCGCTCGTGTCCGACTGCTTCGCCAACGCGTTGAGCCGGCCGGTTTCGGAACGCAGCGAGGCGAACGTCTTTTCGGCCTGCGACGGATCGATCTCGTAACGGGTGGTGATCGGACGCGACTCCCACTGTTTGCGCGCCTGCTCGTATTCGCGGCCGATCCGGCGTAAGCCGTTCGCGTCGCCCTCGAACCGTACGGTCTGGGTGAGCGACTGGCCTTGGACGCGCGCCTGCGTGGCGCGCAACGCGGTCGTGTCGGCCTTGACTTTGACTTCGAGTTCGGTGAGCCGTTCGATACGGTCGAGATAATGCCGCAGTTCGGAGTAGAAGCCGGTCGTGTCCGGTGTGACGCGGACCTCTACGCGGGAGCCTTCGATCGAAGTCATGCGAATCTCTTTTCTGTTATGAACCCATCCACGCCTTCATCGACTCGTAGGTCGCTTCCTCCGGTTCGACGGGCAATCCGGGCGGCTGGTAGAAAACGGGGCTGACGATCGGCTTGCCGTTCCTGTCGCGGACGAACGTCTGCACGAGCAGCGTGAGCTGGGTGAGCATATGGTTGAGGAGCATCGTGTCCTGCGAATACGCGTGGTAGGAAAGCCTCGGCTGATCATCCCCATCCGTTTGGGGTGCCGGCTCGTGTGCGAGCTGCCATTCGCGGTACAGGCTCTGGTCGTAGCCGGACAATCCGGCCAACAATCGGGTCAGCCAGTCGACCCCGTGGATGCGCAGCGCGAGCACGGGGTCGGTGATCTTCACGTGGTAGAAGCGTTGGAAGTCACAGGTCAGTTCGACCGGGCACTGGTCGAACCGGCTGCGGAACGCTTCGATTTTCCCAAGCTGTCCGCGTATCGCGCGTACAGGGCGGTGTAGGCGGCGAACAGGTCCTCGACGGTGCGGCCCTGCGACCATGCGTCGTAGTCCTTGCCGTTCAACGCGATCGAGGAGAAGAACCAGTCGGCGCTGGCGATGATGGCGCGGATCGCGAGCATCCTGTCGGTCGGCGTCTTCTTCTGATCCGACATGATCTGCGCCTGTTCGCCGACCGTGGCGGACAGCACGCCGAAGTCGGCGGACTGCAATGCGGTGAAGTCCTCGGCGCGCACGAACTGGGGCGCGTCCTCGAGGATGTCGGTCTGGACGGTGGTTTCCTCTGCCATGATGAATGCCTTTCAAAGAATCGGAGAGCCTTTTTCGAAGAAGAGCAAAAGAACGCTCCCCTCGCGGGAAAGGCATCGGAAAACCTGCGAGGGGAGCGGGAATGGAGAACGTCAGGCCCCGGCCGGGGCGGTGACGGTGATCGTCAGCGGGGGAGTGATCACGCCCGACAGCGTGGCGGTCACGTCGGCCTTGCCGGCCTTGACGCCGTGCGCGGTACCGTCCGTGACGGTCAGGACCTGCGTGTTGGACGACGCCCACGTGGCCGCGGTGGTGACGGGCAGCTTCGACCCTCCGGCCGTGACGGGCTGGACGGCGAGCTTCAGATCTTTGCCGGCCTCGACTGTGGCCGGCGGCTCTCCGCCATTCGTGGAACGAATGGCTGCGGAGCCTACTTGAAATCCTCCGGGCTGAACAGCTGGAACATGCCGGTCTCGCCGTTCGGCCCCTTCGGGAACACGTCGGACGACTTGAACGTCGCGTTGTAGGAGAACTCGATGAACTCGTCGCCGGACACGTTCAGGTTGTCGAACACCTGGTCCGCTTCCGGCACGTACACGGCGAACGACAGCTTGTCGGCCGAGTCGTAGCAGAGGATCAGCATCGCCTTGTGCTGGGTAGTCGGCGTGGACGGGACGACCACGCCCTTGCCGTTCGCGCCGGCCCAGCCGCCGGTCGTGTCCTGAAGGCTCTTCTTGTCGGCCTGCACGCTGGTGATCGCCACGCTCCACGTGGTCGCCGCGGTCACGGTCTTGACGCCGTCGACCAGCCATGTGCTCAGGTTCGTGGTTTCGCCGCCGTCCTTGTTGAACGTGGGCTTACTGCCGTTCGCGGAATGGCCGGTGTTCGACCAGACCGGCGCATTCGCGCCCGTACCGGCCGGCACGCTGTCCGCCATCAGCAGGAACGCGCTCAGATCCGCCGGAAGCGCGGTCTTCGCCGGCGCGGTGAACACCGTGCCTCGCGTGGCCTGCATGAGGCCCGCATTGTTGATAGCCATAACAGACTCCTTAACTGTTGTGTTTCGGGTATGAAAAAGCCGCTCACATGGAGCGACGGGGAGAAGCGTCATGCGCTTCGAGCACGAGATCGGACGCGTATTCGGTGATCTGCTTGCCTTGGTTCTCCTTGAACTTCGACACGCGTTGGAAGCCGGCGAACTGGATGATCCGGCCGACCGCGCCCGATTCGGACGGCTCCCCGTACGGCCATGCCATGACCTTCCCGTGAAGGTCCGCGGCGAGACGGAACGTGCGCGTCGGATCGGAGCCGATCACGCTCAACGTGAGCGGTATCCGCCAAATCCACGCGCGTGACTCCGTCTGCGCGGGCGAGCCGACAGACATGACGATCAGCAGCCCGTTCATCGCGTAGTCGTTCGAGGACAGGTTGATCGCGGATTGGACGTGCACGTCCGGGAACACGGGGTCGCTTGCCGGGTAGTCGCGGTTCAGCAGGTCCCAGACCAGTGATTCCGCGTCCGACTGGGGGCGGGCCGATAGGTCGAGGCTGCGGAAGATGGTGTCCATGTCAGCCTCCCGTCGCGGCCTTGCGCATCATGTGGTTGCCGTCCACCCACGGGCCTTCGCCCTGCGGGTACTTGCCCCACACGCTGCTGTGGAACCCGTATTCGAGGAACGAGGCGATCTCCGTCCCGTTGTTCGACGGGTCCTCGCGGTCGCGGGTCTTCACGCTCAGCGACGCGACGTGGTCGGCTCCCATGTAGCGCACCTGCATGTCCACGTCCGCGTCGAGTCGGCCTTCCTTGATGACCGCCTCGGTCAATGCCTTGCCTTTCGCGGCGACCCGCATGGCGACCGGTTTGGTGATCTGCGGGCCGAGCCTGATCGCGACCCGGGAGCCGATGTCACGGGGAACGAAAGCCACGGTCCGCCTCCACTGGTCGTATGCTGGGCGCGAACTCCTTCGCCCAGACGCGGCGGGCGCGAACCTCCCAATGGGGGACCTCGCCGTGCTGACGCCATACGGGAGCGCCGTCCGCGTCGTACTTGTCGCCCTGATACCAGATCTCCGAATCGATGTCGCCCGGCCATTCGAGCGCCATGATCTGGATCGGCATGACCTCCTGCAGGCCGCCCTGCGAGCCGACGGTCTTGTCCTCCGCGCCGGAGATCGAGAACATGCCGGCCTGTTGGGCGCGGCCCTCCACCGAGCAGATGACCTCTATCGGTTCCCCGATGTCCACGAGCCGGTCGCCGTGCGGCCCTTCCACGCGTTTGCGTCGTTGGACCGTCACCCGGTCCCGCGTGTACAGGGCCTGTGACGCTTTGGTTCGCTGCTCCTTGGAGAACAACGGGGTTTGCAGGTCGTCGGTGTCGAAGAGAGGGCTACGTGCCATTGGCGGGAACCTCCGTGACACGGCCCAAACCGATGGGGACGCTGCCGATCGCGCCCATGCCGTTGCCGATCCCGTTGATCAGCGATTTCTCGCTTTTCTTCATGAACAGGTCCGGCGACGGGGTGAACTGCGGGGGAGTGTCCAACGGCTCGTAGCGGGTGGACTGGTAGACGCCGTTCGTCTCGGTCTTCGTCATGGTGAACATGGCGACGCGGGCGATCATGCACGACACCACGTAGGCGAGGGATTCCTCGGTGAGCTTGCCGCGCCTCCACCGGGTCTGCGCGCCCGGGCATTCGGCCTTCACGATCTGCACGGCGACCTGCGCCATGCTGTTCACCCATGTCTCGTCCACGCTTTCGGGGAACAGGTCGGCGTGGGCCGACATGAACACCGAGAACCATTTGACGTAATCGACGTCGTTCATGGTCGAGGCCATGCCGGCCCTCCTTCCTACAGGACGGTCGCGTTGAGCGTGCTGTTCGGCATGACCAATGCAGGCATGCCGGAGCCGTTCACGTAGGAGCCGAGACGCACCGGCATCTCCGCACGGTAGGCGAGGCCGATGAAGCCCGCGCCGTCGCCGGACGGGATGCCGTAGTCGCTGATGCCGGATTCGACGGTCGGGCCGATCGCGGTGAAGCCGAGGCTCGGCGAGTTCAACGCGGGCAGGAGCGTGAACGTGTTCTTCGGATAGAAGTCGTTGATGCCGGAATCACGCTTGTATCCGAGCTTGTTGTACTCCTCGTCGATCAGACGCACGTCGGACAGGCCAAGCTTGGCGAGCGTGCCGATGACCTGCTCGCGGCTGATCGTGGTCGGCAGCGTGGTCGCGGCCACCCCGTAGCAGTTCTGGATGAACTTCGGGTTCTCGGCCAGCACGTCGATCACGCTGGTCGAGGTGATCACGGCGGTCGGCACGGCTCCGTCCTCACGGTCGGTGAGGGTCTTGATCCAGCCCTTGATGTCCTTGTACGGGTCGGTGTCGGCCTGATCCCACTTCTTCGCCGCGGCGAGCGTCTTGTTCAGGCTCGGGTCACGGCCGAAATCGTACGTGCCCTTGACGTTGTTCTCGTCCAGGGTGATCGCGGCCTTGTAGATCGCGTCGAGGCGCAGCTTCTCGAAACGCCATTCGATCTGCTTGGCCTGCAGGCGCAGGTTGTCCTCGATCTTCTGGCGCTTCCACTCCGTGGAGTCCACGTTGTCGATGAGGTTGCGTTCGGTCACGTCCATCATCATGCGGATCGGGATGAGTTCGATGTGCTTCTCCACGCCGAACGAGGTCGAGGCGGAACGCAGCGGTTCCGCGTCCCACGCGCTGAACTGGGCGCCGTCGGGACGGTCCTGCAGCACGTTCGGCGTCCAGCTGACGGTCTTCGCCTTGCCGTTGGACTTGTTCGGGAACACGGGGGCGAGCGGCAGCTGCTCGTTGAGCGCCTGCATTTCGGCGCGTACGATGCTGGTCGCCTCGGCTCCGCTGATGATCGAATCATCATAGGTGAGGTTCATTGGGTTTCCTTTCGGATACGGAAAAGCCCCGCCTGTGGGACGGGGCTTTCAGCACGGTTGGATGGGGTTACTTGGCGATGAGGCCGAACGTGCGCAGCACGGCGAGGATCTTGTTCACGTCGGCCGCCGCCGGCGCGGCGGTCAGATCCGCGATCGCGGCCGCCGCGGCTGGCTTGCCGCTGATGTTCGCCCACGTGGGCGCGGCCGGGACGGCCGGGATCACGCCGTTGGCGATCTGCGCGGCGGTGATCGTCTTGTCCGCGATCTGCGCGGCGGTCACGGCCTTCGCGGCGATCTTCGCCGTGGTCACCGCGCCGTCCGCGATCCCGGTCTGGGCGGGCGCGTCCGAGAGCGTGGTCAGCGGCGCGACGGAACCGTCCTCGTTGTATTTGAGGAAGAATCCGCCGACCGTGGCCGCGTCGATATTGACCGGCAGGTGCTGGGTGTCGATGACGCCCGTGTACATCATGCCGATGTTCTCGTTTACGCCGATCCACCCGTTCGCTCCGAACTGGACTTGGATCTGCGAGCGGAGGAAGCCTTCGACCTTGCCGTTGCGGCCGTCGGTCGCGTCCGGGTCGTACGGGCCGTACAGGCCGGACGCGGTGATCTTGGCGAGCGGGATGCCCGCCTGAATCCAGCCGAACGTGTCGGTGTCGTTCGGGACGCTGGCGAGATAGTCGTTCTGCTTGTCGCCCTGGAACGTGGTCAGGTCTAGGGTGACGGCGCGGGCCTGCTGGCCGAAGTCGCCGACAAGCCACCGCTGGTCCTCCTTGGGGGCGTTCTCGTTGATGGTGAATACGCCGATGGGCATGGTTTACTCCTTGGTTTTCTTGTACTGACTGCGGGCTTCCTCGAGCTGTTTCCTCATCAGGTCGTTGAAGCTGGGGGAGCCGGTGTTGCCGGATGGCATCGTGGATTCGCGGTGCCGTGCGAGATTGAACGCCCGGGTCTGCGGGTGGATGGGGGACGGCGTGCCCGTGGCGGGTTTCGCGCCGATCGCGTCGCTCATCTGGTCGCCCCACGCCTTGATCTCGTCCGGGTCGGTCAGGTTGCACAGCGCGATCACCTTGTCCGGCAGTTCGGGATGGTCGAGCTTCAAATGGAGCTTCGCGTTCTCGATGCGAGCCTCCAGCAGTTCCGTCTCGCGGGCGGTCAGGTCGGCCGTCGCCTTGTCGAGCTGCTGCTTGTTGCGTTTGGCCTGATCCTCGTGCTTGCGGCTGGTCTTCTGCCACACGGACAGCTGCTCCTCGAGCGGCATGTCGCGAAGCGGCTGCTTCGGCTCGTCCTTCACGTCCTCGACGGGTGCCGGGGATTCCGGAGTCTCCTTGGTGTCGGATGCCGTGGCGGCGTCCGGTTCGATGGTCTGGGTTTCGTCTTCGACCGTGGCGGTCTCTTGTTCGTTCAGCGTCATGACGCTTGCAGCCTTTCGGGATATGGGTTACGCAAGCTCGCCGAGACGGGCCTGCATGTCTTTGGCGAGCCGGCTCATGTACTGGCGGGCCTGATCGTTGTGCGGGGACGGTTTGAACGTGTAGGAGCGTCCCCCGTACCGGAACGTCACCGGTTTGAGCGTTTCTGCTACCTGCTTGTAGCGGCGTCCGAACTCAATCGACCGGTCGATCATCTGCCGCATCTGCTCGCGGGTGAGTTCCCGGTCCGGCGTATGCCACTCCTCCTTGGCGGTGTCCGCGGGGGAGCGGGGCTTCACGTCGGCTTTCTGCAGGATGGGGCCGAGTTCGCCGTGGCTGATCGTCTGCACGCGGATGTTGGTCAGATCCGCGGCCTTGTTGCCTCCGGCCTCGTCGTAGAGCTTCTTCAGATCCTCCTGATTCAACGCGAATCCGGGATCGTAGTCGGAGCCGGCCGGAGCGACCCCGCATTTGCAGCGGGCGTGCAACGGCATGAGGTTGCGGGTCGAATACCATCGGTCGGCCGCGACGATGCACAGGCCGCATGATCCCGTTCTGGACAGTTCGGGATGCAGCACCCTGCGGTATTCCAAAACCTTGCTGCCCCGGTAGCGGTCGATGGTCGCCGCGGTCTGCGCGGTGTGCGCGTCCGTCTCCGCGGTCAGCTCCAACCGTTCGTACGCGGAGCGTATCCACCGGGACACCGTCTCGTACGCGTCGTCGTTCTGGCCGGGCCATGACGTTGGACGCAACGACGGGGTCTTCGATGATTGGGTGCGGTATTCGTCGGCGGGGCGCATGGCGACCAGCCACGGGTCGGTGTTCGCGCGCGGGTACACGTCGAGGGGTATCTGCCCGGAGGGGGTGGCGCCCATGAGCCTCAACGTGGCGTCCGCGTAGCTGATGCCGAGACGACGCACCTGCCCGATCATCTGGAGTTCGATCAGGGCGAGGCGTGCGGCCGCGCCGGACGTGACCGCGTCGTTCCACCAGTCGGACGGGGTGAGCGAATCCCACATGGTGCGGGCGGTGGACACGTACTGGTCCACCAGCCGTGAGCGCAATTGTTCGACGGACAGTGTCATCGCCGCGAGATCACCGGCCATCAGACCCCGCTTTCACTGGTCGACGGGAACGTCAGACTGTCCGACGCCGATGCGCCCGCTTCGGGCAGCGTCGATGTGGAGTCGAGCGTGCCCTCCAACGAGCCGGCCGACTGGGATTGCGTCTTCGTGTTCATCGCCGCGGTCTCCGCGGCCAACGCCTGCTGGAACGCGGTGTCGGTCAGATCCTGTTCGGCCTCGGCCATCTCCTGTTCGGTGAACCCGGCGATCTTGCGCCACATGGTCTTCACCGGCAGCTTGCCTTCGCCCTGGTTCATGGCGAGCGTGATGTCCGTCCACGAACGCAGTTCCACCGGCAGCCACATCGTCTCGAACCGTTCGCTGGCAGCACTCGTCTCGCCGGCGGCGATCAAAGCCATCTGCAACGCACCGGTGAGCGCGTCGTTGGCGAGACGGTTCAACGCCTCGACCTTGAACACCAGACCCTCGCGTTTGAGGCTCGCGCCCTCCGCGCTGCCAGCCACGTCCGGGCTGAGGATGTCCAACGGCGTGGCGCTGGCCGCGGCCAAACGTTTCACATCGCCGCCGATGACCGTCTCGTACGGGGTGAGGTCCGCGTTCTGCGACTCCCAGATCTCCACGTCCTTCGGCAACATCCACATGGTCGCGAACCCGGTCTCGAACTGGTTGGAGTAGTCGATCGGATCGCCCTCCTCCGCCCAGCCGTTCAATACCGCCGGATCGTCGGCGGAATACGTGGTCGGCAGCGTGCCCTTCAACGCGCGCTGGCGGAACGACTGGACCGCCATGATGCACATGCGGTCGAACAGATGCTGATCGATGCGCTGCAGGCTGCTGAAATGCGGGTACAGCTGGCTGCGCCCGTCCGTGGACTCCATGACGAACAATGGGATGTGGCCGGCCCCGTCCGCGTACTGTTTCGCATAGTCGAGGCTTTCCGCCGCGCCCTCCCACTGGAAGTCGGTGGCCGGAGACCAGACCTTCGGCCGGTCGGTGTCCCACGACTTCGCGCACTCCTGCACGCTCGGATCGTCCGTCTCGCTGATCAGCGTGCGCTGTTCGGCGGTGCGGGACGCGATGCGCGTGTAGATGTCCTTCGCCTTGCCTTCCTCGTCGCGGGTCATGCGGATGAGCATGAGACGTTCGAGCTGCTGCACCTCGTCATACATGTAGATGCACGCGGCCTCGTCGGTCGCATAGCATTGCCACGGCGACAGATGCTCCACATAATCCAGATCGTCCGGGCCGGGCACGTACAGATAGCTGCGCCCGTGCACTCCCACGTCGCGGAAGCATTTCGGCGCCTTCGTGTCCATATGGCTTTTCGCGTACATGTCGTCGGCGGCGGTCGAACGCATCGTCTTGTCGTTGACCAGACGGAACCCGTTGATCCTCTGCCGGCTCACGGCCGCGTCCACGATGATGCGGGCGAGGTTCACGTGCCCGATCTTCGCGAACCGCTGGTAGATCGGCAGGCTCCGCGTGTCCACGCCGCGCGGGATCGCCATCGTGGGAATCGCCTCGGTCCCGTCGTAGAACGTCTTCTCGAAACAACGCAACGGCAGTCCCGCGCCCAGTTCGGTGGCGAGCCGGGTCAGGGTCATGCCGTCTCCGTCCGGCTCATTGTCGCCCTGCACGATGCTGGTCGTCTCGGCCATCGGCTCCTCCTTATCTGAGCTTGTACGGTGCGATCACATGCGCGTCCTCGACCGCTCCCAAATAGATGCTTCGCGCACGGTAGGCGAGCAGACCGGCCATCATCGCATCGATCTTGTGCGGACTGTTCTGGGTCTCCTTGAACACGAGATAGCCCCGCGGATTGTCGCGGCGCCTCGCGTTCCTGAAATGGTCGATCAGCCTCGGGTCGGCGAACAGCATGATGTTCTCCGGTATCGGCTTCCTGCCCTTGGGCACGGATTGCATCGGATAGGAGAACGCGGCGCGCATGGTGCGCAGCTCCGCCATCACATCCGTCTTGTACCCGTTCATCGGGAAGCGGATATGATGCCCGTTCGACCGTGGGAACACGCGCAGCTTGCGCGAATAATCCAGTTCCCATTGGGCGATGTACGGCTCCCACTCGTCCGTGTCGGCGAACATGCCGACCACGTTGTACTTGTCGAGGATCTGCCGCACCTTCCCGTCGAACGCGTCGCGGTCCACACGCCACTTGGCCTTCTCCGGGCCATCGGGAGCCTGTTCGATCTTGATGAGGAACAACAGGCCGTCCCTGACTCGGCATCCCACCAACGCGGTGGAATCGTCCGACACGGAGCCGTCGAACCCGAGGGTGATCTCCTCGCGACGTTCCACGACCTTCGTCCACGCTTCGTCCAGCCTGCGCCGGTTTCGTGTGGAGATCGCCTCGTCCACGATGTCCCTGTACGCGATATGCGATTGGATCATGTCCTCCTCCAACCACGCGTCGCGTGCGGACGCGAGGTTGTTGAGATAGAAGCGTGTAGCATTGTCCGGGTCGTAACCGGGGTCGAGGATCTTCTTGACCGTGCGCCGCAGGTCACACCACCCGTATTTCGACGGTCCCGGTTCCACGCCCTCGTCCTTCAACGACCATCCCTCCGAGGAACGCCCGTCGGGGCCGACCGGCACCATGCGCCCGTCCGGCAGGAAGATGTAATCCCTTCCGTCGGGTGATTTCATGGCGGAACCGTACGCCTCGTACACCGCGTGCTCCAGCTTGCCGTCATCGGCGAAATCCTCGCGCGACAGCGTGGAATACCGGTGGTCGAACAGCAGGTCCTCCCAGCCGCGCAGCTTGCCCGACTCGATGTCGTGCGCGGTCTTGAACGTGGCTTCGGCGACGCTTTCCTCACCCGGCCTGTACATGGTCGTCGTCTCCAAAAACCACGGGTCCGCTTCCGCGCCGCGCTTGGTCAGGTTCTGCGTCATGATGTCGTACAGGTCACGCAGACGCTTGTTGTTGTACTGGTGCGTCTCATCGAAGCACACGAACGTCTGCAAGCCGCCGTCCTTGCTTCGCGCGGCGGCGGTGCTGTAGCGGATCTCCATGCCGGTCTTCGGCCACAGGATACGGGTCTTGCCCGCGTCCATGCCCTCTCCGGCGAGGAACCTCAGATATCCTTCGGTGCAGTTGTAGTAGATCGTGTCGTACACTTCGCCGGTCTGTTCCTCGGCGGTGGCGAGGCAGACCACGAGCGGTGCCTTGATCGGCCGGCCCATCGGCTCGCCCGGCTTGTACTTGTAGGTTTTGCCGAGGAACGTGTACGTTTCCCCGCCCTTGGCCCAACCGGCGAACCGGCATGGGCCGAATGCCTCGAACATGGCGATCTCGGCCGCGAAGCCGCTCTTGTTGCAGCCTTTCGGCCGGCTGAGGAACACGTGGCCGAACCTGCGCCGCCCATGTTTGTCGAGCGCGTAGCAGTCCACGATGAACTGGAAGTATTCGGGGGAGTGGCGTATGCGACGGCCCTTCGCGTCGCCGCGTCCGATCAACGTGAACTTCTCGATCCACCACACCGCCAGACGCCCCAGGGAGCGCTGGCGGTCCTTCGCGGTGAGTTTCGGGATCACGTCGTGCACGTCACATCACCGCCTGAGCGCGCGCCTCGAAATCGTCATGCGGATCATCCGGGATCTGGAAGCCGACGATCCCGGCCGCCATGTCGTTCGCCTCCGGGGCCTCCATCTTCAGCTTGCGTTTCGCGTCCGGGGTGTCGCCGTACTGGTTCATCGACTGGCGCATCTCCGGGGCCAATCCGTCGTAGGAGCGTTTCTTGATGCTCTTGTCCATCACGGCCATCTTGTAGATGAAGTTCATCCACTCCCATTTCGTGCGCAGCTGGCGCGCCTGCGGGGTGCGACGGAAATTCTCATAGTATTGGCGCACGAAATGACTCCACACGCCATCGATCAGATTCAACTCGTCCGCGTCGGGCAGTTCCGGGCCGATAGGCTCCAACTCCTCGAACGTCCAATCCTCCGGCACCTTATCCAATGGCGCGGCATTCCCGTAGCCGCCGCCGATGTCAGGCTTCGCCGCCTTTCTTCCGTTTCCTGCCATGTCCTCCGGCCTTCCGCCCATGACGGGCATCACGCTCGACGGCGCGTGAGACGTGGCGTCCCAGACACCGGTAGTGAAAGATCGTCTTGTTCCGTAATGAAGGCTCGCCGCCGTCGGCCAACGGCACTATCCACGCGGGAGTGCCCAAGTCGGGTGACTCGTAATCACGGGACGCGGGCAACCCGCACTCGTGGCACAGGCCACCGCAAGAGTCCCACACGTCCGCCTCGGTGAACGACACGTACGCCATCCGCCGTTTCGGCTTCTCCGGTACCGGTATGGAAGACACCACCGGCAACGGTGATGTGTCCACCGGATGCGAGGACTTCCTGCGTTTGCGTTCGAACCGTTTACGGCATCTCGCGGAACAGAACTTGCGCGACGACCGCTCCAACAGGAACGGCCGGCCGCAGAACAAACAAAGGCGGGAACGTCGTCGCCTGACCGGATCGCCCGAATAGTACTGCCGGTTGTAATGCGACCGGCACAACCCTTTGCTGATGGCCGGTTCGTCGCATCCGTCGATCAGGCACTCGTACGCCGATACGCCGGATGCGAATACCATTCGTCTTCCTTCCGACGCTCCCGGTTCTCACGCCGCTGCTCCGCGGACTCGCGCGCGGTCTTCTGCGCATGATGCCAGTCGCACAACGCCCACAGATTCGACGGGGAGTCATCATCCGGTTCGCCATCACGGGCACGCACCTTGTGATCGACCTCATTCGCCATGCGGCCACACAGGCCGGTCACACCGAAATCGTCCGTGACCGGCCACTGGCACCGATAATCGTCCCGCTGCAATATCAGCTTGCGCGTGCGAGGCCAATCCGGGTTGAACCGGGCCTTACGCTTCGAGTTCATCCACCGAGCCACAATGACTCCTTATATACGGGAACGATGCCGGCCGGTGCGTGGCAGCAAGAGAAAAGAGGTGAGCAACCATTCCACGGTCAGCCGGCATCTAGAGCCGCCAGCGGGACTCGAACCCGCGCCTGCACCTTGGGAGGGTGCCGCTCTGCCACCTGAGCTATGACCGCAAGCGGGTGCGCCGATCGGCCGCACCCTATTCAGTTATCGTCCCCATCCAGGCATGAAGCCCTCGTGGAGACAGGCGGCGGTCGCGTCACCGCCAAAAGCAAGCCACGTACGCGGCTTCGCATACCCGGTCGGACTCGAACCGACGACCCTAGGTTTTGGAGACCTACGCTCTAGCCATCTGAGCTACGGGCATGTAAGCGGAGAGAGTGGGAGTCGAACCCACACGCCCTCATCGGGCAAACTGTTTTCGAAACAGTCGCCGCCACCCATCGGCTGGCCTCTCCATCTCGCGACGCGTGGTTCGACTACCACGATCTCCGGGCGCGACCCGGTGTCCTCTGCACCCAGATTTTGAACGACATCGCGATTGTGGCGGCAGAGAGAATCGAACTCCCAGCATCCGAAGGCAGTCGGGTTACAGCCGACGCGCACTCCACGTGCATACCGCCAAGGAACGCATTTCAGCGCTCACACCCGATAGGGCACTCCTTAGCCGGCGTCGACTCGCCTAAAGCGAGGAGCCAGCACGATGTGTCGTGCGGAGATTCTGCACGACGCCGAACCGCGGGCGGTCAAACCCCGTTCGACAGTCACGGCCTTGACCAGCCTTACTGACCATTCCGCGGATGATGAGGGGATCGAACCCCCGGACGCGTTACCGTCTACGGCCTAGCAAGCCGCCGCATTACCACTCTGCCAATCATCCGAATCGAGGTGGTGGATTGCGTTTTACCACCAACGCCGAGCTTGTGATGCACATTACCGTGTACCGCTGTAGCGTTCCTCATCCCACTTCCGCCGCTAAGCGGTGCCGCTAAGCCGGGACGCAGCCTTAACCGGGCATACAAGCAATCCCGGTTTATTCAGCCAACCTCATAACACGACAGGGGAGCGACCCTTGCCGCATCGTCGCGAAGGTGAGATTCGAACTCACGCTGAACCGGGTTTGAGCCGGACGCCTCTGCCACTGGGCTACCTCGCGGGAATTGTTCTCGACCGAGCTACGCTCCGTCACCAACAACATATCCAAGCGATAGCTTACTCAGACAACACGTTACAAGCTACGTTACAAGAAAGAATCTCGAAGAAAACCCAGTGATTCCAACGATCCCAGCCTCGCGAACGCAATAGGCGACCTGCTGCGAACACCGCAAACCCCAATGATTCCAACGGTTCACGGCATGTCACGCTAATTCAAAAAAGCCCTGAAAACAACATTCACGGCCAGAACCAGACCCTGAACGGCCTTGTGTTTGATGCCGGGGGCACCCTCCCCTACCCCTCGTTTCGAGATGTGTCGTTTTGGGGTATGTCGTTTCGTGGTATTGCGTACGTTTGTTCGTCCCTCGTTTCGAGGGGTATGGTACAGATGTTCGCATGTTCGTATTTTGGACGTTGTGGCGCGTGTAGGTCTGTCGTGTGGTATTCGCGCGGCGCGTGACGTGACGTGACGTAGGCGGGACGTGCGGGACGTGCGGGATGTGACAGCGTACGCCTATGACGTGTGACGTGTGGCGCTATGTCTGTATAGGTGCGGCAGTGATCGGCAGTGTGTGACGTCATAACGTCGCGTATGGCGGTATGTGTGGCGTGTGTGCTGTGTATGTGTGTGCCAGGCATGGCGTAGGGCGTCGCGTAGATATGTGAGTGGTGCTGTTTTTTGGTGTGGTTTTGTGGGTTGCGACACGCCGAACAATGCCAGTGTTTGCAATGTGTTCGGCGTGGTCGGGCTATGCTCGATTTGTGTATCCAATCGGGGACGTGGTACGGTATAGCCATGTTCCCGATCGGGGACAGAGAACAGACAGACAGCGAGGTAAACAAAATGAGTCACTACACAATCGAGACGATCAAAAACGCAATGCGCGACGCAATGGCAATAGCCATAGCCGAGGGAGCCGACGGCGTCACCGAAGCAAAACTATTCATCTGCGGTTACGCACTCGCCACGGTCACACGAATCGACAAAACCGTGACATGCGACGATATCGATGATGTATGGGACATGCTCCGCAAGGCATGAGAACAGCGCCGCCGATAGGCGGGAACTGGGTTCGATCCCCAGCGGCGCACGATGAACCGGTAGGTGACAGTAATACCGGCACACAGTGCCCACCTTGGTAGCTAGTAGGGATATCCGAACGCCCAAAGTGCGTGTACATGATTCATCTTGATAACAGAAAAGCGTTTCCCGTTAGGTTTTTCCCAACACGGCGGCATTGACCGCGACTGTGTAGCCTACAGCGACTGTCCAGCAATGGAGAGGTGGCACGCGCCTAGCGGGGTTGATAGCGGGTATCCGGCATGGAATTGTCCCCGCTAGTGGTATGGAGCCGAGGCCCGGGCGTTGTCCCGTGGTCATATCGATAAGCCCTCACGTCGCGAGACGTAGGGGTGGAGAGTGCGGAAGCTCACGCGTCGCGGTGACGGTAGAGTGAAAATGCTAGGCATGTAGTCCATAGTCGGCTACGAAACTCCATACTGCGTAACGTACAATTGGACCCACCATAGCGAGATTGTGAGGTGGGTCATGAGTCTTAAGGAACTGAGGCTAAAACGCGGGTTAACGCAGCAACAGTTAGCCGATAAGGCTAGCGTGCCGCGTCCGCGCATTGCGGAATGGGAGAGTGACGGCGGTCGATCGATCGGCGGCGCTTCACTAGATGTCGCGGTGCGAGTCGGTGACGCGCTTAAGGTGCGAGACTTGCGTAAGTTGCTAGACGACTCGGCGGCGAGTCGGCCAAAAGATAACGGCGAGTAATCGCCGTTGTACCCTAAGACTACCCGCCTTATCGTAGGCGGTTTATAAATATGCGTGAGCCTGGGCCGTGTCTTTACGGCATGGTGTAGGCGCGATAAGTATATCCCAAGGTGGACGGGATACACTAAGAGCTACTAGTGAAAGGTGGTGTGTTATGAGTAGTGCGATTATCAACGTTCCGGTTGATATGGACGTGCTGTATGATGCCGAGCGTGATTCGCGCGACGAGGGTATGACTCTTGTTGAGCGGTTGCAGATGGTTATCGCCGGTTGGGCTGAGGCTCGTGAAGACGCGGACGATTTGGCCGCGTTGAATGATGCTATGGCACATGATGACGGTACCCGGTATAGTGCGGACGAAGTGGATAGGATGCTTGATGGCGTGGCGGCTTGAGTATACGAAAGAGGCTGTGCGCCAGCTGCGTAAGATGGGGCCGGCTGATAGCAAGCGTGTCCGTGACTGGATGCGTAAGCATATCGACGGTTGCGATGATCCGCGCGTGCATGGTAAGGGGCTGACTGCCAATCTGTCAGGCAAGTGGCGGTATCGTGTGGGCGATTGGCGAGTGCTTGCGAACATCGATGACGGCGTGGTTACCGTCGAGGTGTTCAAGGTCGAGCATCGCAGTGAAGTCTACAAGAAGAAGCGCCACTAATGGGACGGCTGAAGAAGCGGCGGCGTGCCGCAAAAATCAGAAGCTGTCGTCTGCGCATGCTCGGAAGGGCTGACCTGAATCTTGATATGTACATGCGGGAGATTCGTAAGAGCCTGCGCTATTGCTATTGGATTAAACACTGAGTGAATCGGCGTGCTCGTTTGCGACACGCCGATTTGCTTACCGCAGAATAGCACGATATAGTTCTAGATATCAGCTCAATCGAGCAAGACAATCGCAAGTTTGAAAATTTCAGAGTGTTTCCCTACATGCAATTAGCACAATTTCGTGCTAGATTCGGACTCACCCGCAACCGTTTGAAAGTGGGTGAGCTATGGGATTAAGGGAACTGCGGAAGGCCGCGGGGCTGACTCAAGTGCAGTTGGCAAAACGTACCGGCATCGCTCAGACGATAATCAGCCGTTATGAGCGGGGGGAGTACGACGTGCACAACATGACTCTTGACAATGCTCTGAGGCTGTCCCGCGCTCTGGGGTGTCATCCGTCCGACCTTACGGACGGGTACCCGGATTAAAAGAATGTCCCCAAAGTGTTGGCGCACTAAGGGGACGTGCCTTAATCGTTTTCAAACATTTGCAAGTAATCAATCAATCGAGGCGTGCTATATTCTAGCACGCCTCACAAGGAAGTGAGGAATTATCATGTTTATCTACTATACGCAGCCTTCGGGCGGCGACACTAACCGTCGTATGCTCGTGCTCGAGCCGGTGCGAGGCGTGTTCGTTACCGGCTACGGGTTCAACCTGGACGCTTCCTATACGCCGGCGACCATCGCGCGGGTTCGTGTCACTCTCCGCGAGTTCCGGGATATCGAGAAGCGGTGCCGCATGTACTATCGCGAGGTGAATACCGCTTCCGAGATGCAAGAGGCGGTGGCGTGATGAATCTGGTTCAGCGCGTCACCAAGGGTGACACAAGGTGCAACGTGTTCTCAGGCGAGTGGAACGGCGGTGAATACCGTTTCGACGTGCAGGTGCTGCACAAGGTCGGCGATTCGTTCTATTACGCGGGTAACGGCAAATATTGCCGGGACGCCGCCGAAGTCAACGCCTACATTGCGGGGGTGCTGGCATGAGGACCGGCGTCATTTACGAGATGTTGGCCGCTGACTGCGAGTTGCCGGCCGACACGTACCTATGCAAGGTGAGCGAGACGCGGCAGGTCGGTACGTGCGTGATCTTTCCCGGCGTGGAAACGCCGCAAATACGGGATGTCACGCTGGGTTCCAAGGCGTTTCCCTCGTTGAGGGTGGCGCGTGGGTGGATGCGGCACGTGTGGCATTTGGATAAGGTGCGCGTCGAACGTGTCTATTCCTACACGCTTGCAAACCATCTGCTGTTCGACTGGCTTCTGTCAGAGTAGCGTCGCGCGGCGCTTTGTACCGCGCTTCTAGCCCATTCGGGCAAATTCAAACCAACATTCATTCAATCGCACTAGGGAGTGTGTAATTATGCGTAAATTCGTGTCTGTTCTGATGTCGCTCGGGTTGCTGGCGAGTGTGTCGGCGTGTGGTTCCACGGCGTCGTCTGGTATCGAGGGTGTCGAGTTTCCCGCGGAAGCGTGGGGCGGTTCCGACATGCTGATCGAGGGCGTGCCGTTGGCTGATATCGTGCCGTGCGAGTTTGAAGACGGTTCCGGTACGGCTGACTTGTGCAAGTGGGATGCAGCCACGATGGGCAATCGTGAGGGTGCTGGCGTGTACGTGTACGATGCCGGCGTGCTGATCGTGAAGGTGGGTGCATGATGTCATGGCGGTTCAACTGTTTTCCGGCGGCGGTCGCCATGCGCGCCATGCTCGAGGCTCGAGGGTTCCACGCGGTAGTCATGCGTTGGGGGAGAGGGTGGCGCGTATGCGTCGCCTAATGTCCCGTCTGTTGCCGTGGCTGCTCGTGGTGGCGGTCATGGTTCCCGTGGCCGCGATCGCGCGGCCTATCCCGGACTGTAAGAGCGTGTACGGTGTGGATGATCCCGGCGTATGCGTGTATGGCGGGTATCCGTATCGGGACGGCGTGCAGGTCGGCTAGTCGTTCATTCATTCCGGCGCGGCGACGTGGTCGCGCCGGCTTCCAATCAAGGTTTTTCAACGTAAGCGAGGTTTATTATCATGTTCGTTCATATCTCTAACGCTGTTGCGCGTCGCGTGTCCAAGTCTATCCGGAAGATCGCAACCGGGTATCCGAAAAATGCGGTGTGGGCCGTGGTGACGGCCGTGAACGGCAAGGCGCGTGTTCATTTGGTCGACCGGTCCAAGATGGCTACATGGTATCGGCCGGTGGCGGTGATAGACGCCGGGCTTGCTGCGGAAGGCAATTTGTTTCCGGCGGTTTTGATCGACGCGGTGAAGCTGGCGGGGTTGATCGTCCCGGACCGCAAGGATGATGTGACGCTCGAGTTTGCCGACGGTATGGTGAAGATCGGCATGACATCCATGCCCGTGGAAGCCGCGGACGGTGACGCGCTGCGTAAGATGTTCAGCGAGGTGAGCCGGCGTAAGCCGGTGGACGGCAGCGTTTTCAAGGCGGGCGAACTGGCCGCGTTCGTGAAGGTCGCCGGCATGTCGGCGTCGCGTGAGAAGAATCGTCCGGTATTGACCAAGGTGCATGTTCTTCTGGATAACGCCAGGCTGATGGGTGAGACGACGGATAGGTTCCGCATATCGCGCGCCGTGGTGCGTCCCGTGTCCACTCGGCTCACGGTGGACTCTCGGCAGCTTGACATGCTGCTGGAGGTCCGGCCGCTGTCGTATGCGGTCGCGGCGTTTCCGGGCGACGTGACGGTGAGCGGCGTGGAAGACGGCGGCGTGCTGGCGTTGCGTGACGACGTGCTTACCGTCTGGGTGAACGGGTTCGATGGTGAGTTCCCGTTGATCGGAAAATTCCTCGACGTGGAATATGCGGGTATCGCGGACGTTGACGCGAAGGCGTTGAGTGCGGCCGTTAAGCAGTGCGATCCTCACGGCAAAACCACGGAACGCAGGGTGCTGCTGTACTTCCGTAGTGATCGTATCGTCGTGGCGAACATGAATGGGGCTATGGCGTCAGTGCCGGCGAAGTATGACGGCGAGGACGTGCGCGTCTCGTTTAACCCGGTGTTCCTATTGGACGGGCTGAAGGTCGGTGAGACGTCTGACGACGGGCACGTGTTCGTGAGCGTGAACGGTCCCATTAAGCCGGTCGAGTTCGCGCATAGCGTCGATGGTGCGCGTGACGACGATTACCGTTCGATCGTCGTGCCGCTGTTTTATGCAGATGGTGGCGGGAACGTTGATGAACCGGAAGTTCCGCCGTCGTCTGCCGTGGTCGAGCACACTAAGGCGGCTGCCCCGCAGGAGAGCGTTCCGGCTGAGGAGTCGGCCGTTGATCCGGTTGCCGAGGTTGAGTCGGCAAGCGTGCCGTCTGCTGAGGCTGAGCCGGTTCCCGAGAATACGGCGCCGACGGTTGAGCCGGCCGTGTCCGAGTCTGCCGAACCCGCGACGGAGCCGGCCGCTATCGGGCCGGCTGATGCGTGGCAGGGTAGGCCGTTCAGCTGGCAGTCTGAGCCGGCGGCGGTCACGCAGGAGATCCCCGAGGTCCCGCCGCAAACCAACACGAATGCCACGGTGATTGTCGCGGTGGAATCGGTGATGCCGGCCGGCGTGCCGGTGAAGGACATACCCGCGCTCAGCGCCTACAAGTGGAAGAATATTCGGTACTTCCGTGACAAGGCGGGCCGCAAGCTGGTGTATGTCGGCCATGACGACACGTCGTGTGCCGTTGTGTGGCGTGACTGGTATACGCATGATGACGCGGCGCTTGATAGCGAGGTGCGCGACTATGTGGCGTCTCTCGGCTATGGAACGGCGGCGTGACATGACCGTGAAGATATCGATGGAGCTGATACGCGCCGTGCTGGAGGCGCGCGGCGTGCAGTACACGGACGCAAACATCAAGGCCGTGAAGGCCGCGATACCCGATCATCTGACCGACATGGTGCTTGCCGTGGTCGACATCACGAAGATGCCTGACGCGGCGATCATGGTGCCGATGTTCTGACAAGTCTTGCCGTCCGGCTTTTCCTCGCTTCGCCGGACGGCACCCCCATTCTTTGAAGCGATTCGACAAGGGAGTTTTTGATATGTCTACCGTCACTGATTGTTCCGCTGATTTGTATGCCGCGTTCCGTGAGGATCGCGTGGCGTTGGGTAACGCGGCAGCACTTCGTGCTCACTGCGAGTACCCGTTCATGGCATGGCTGGACGCGCTGCGATCCGATACGGCCATGTCGGAGGATGATATGAGCGTGCTGCGCGCATTGTGCGATCATGGCGTGCTGCCGGTGCGCGACGCGCTGATCTACGCCACTGAAGCGCTGATGATGGGCGCGGCCGTGAGCGTGGAGCTGATGCTGAGCGTCGCCGCGCATGATTCGGCCGGCACCGACTGGGGTTGCCGGCTCACGAACATGCTGTTCCACGGCAAGCCGCGTCCGGTCGATAAGGACGTCGTGGGGCATGCGTGCGACCTGCTGGACGCCATCAACGTGGACGGTGGGGCCAACCTGCTGGCGGCGCGCGCGTACATGGAATGGATGGCGTGCGACGACAAGGCCGTGCTGACCGCATTGGAAGCGCTGACGGTGGATGCTGATTGCACGCTGGCTAACGTCGTGGTGTGTCTTGCCGATCGTGATATCAAGCCGGCGTATGCCGCCTGACTGAGTCTTGCCGTCCGGTTTTTCCTTCCTCGCTTCGTCGGACGGCATATTACTTTTGTTAACCGTTTTGGTATATGATATGTACCATCTATTCACCAATGATAAGGGGGTTGTGATGGGTAAGCTGGTCGCCAACGTCGATGACGATGTGAAGGCGCGTGCCGCCGAACTATACGAGTCGATGGGCATGAGCCTAAGCACCGCCGTAAACATGTTCCTACGCCAGTCGTTGGCCGAGAACGGCATGCCGTTCAAGCCGACGCGGCGCACTGCGGACGGCTATCCGATACCGGCCGTCCGTTCCGCGTACATGTTCGACAGGTCCAAGACCACGGGGCATGTGATCCTGCCCGCCGACTGGGATGATCCGGAGGATGCGATCTATGACCGTTATGCAGACGAGTGAGCCGCGACTGTACGACGTGTGGCTGATGTGGGTGGAATACCCCGATCATCCCGGTGTGGGCAAGCCGCGTCCGGTGGTCATCACCGAGATCGACGGCGAGTTGATGTCCGGCATCGTTGCCAAGGTCACTGGCAATGTGTCGTGGGATGAGGCCGGCGACGTGCCGCTGCTCGACTGGGAGACTGAGGGGTTGGCGAAACCGTCGCTGGTCAGGTGCTCTCAACGGTTCTACTTCAGTCGTGACGAGCTGCTGAAACGGTTCGGCCGTCTCTCTATGAGGGACGCCGAGCACGTCAACGACGGGCTGGCGGTCACGCCGGACGTCCCGCCGCATCGTCGGACGGCCTGATTCTTATACAAACCATCATTATGGGCGCTGTAGGAGGTTCCTACAGCGCCCATTCTTATACGAATCATCATTAAGCGGTGCCGTCTGGCGTCGCTAATGGTTGATGAATCGATTAACCAACCAATAGGCGCGATGAAACGCCGCGTTTCCGCGCCGCCAATGTGCCAAAGGAGCAATAGCAATGATGATCGCCGGTATCAATGTCGACCGATTGTGTCGGTACGTGAGGTTCGACGCGGAACGTAATCGTCAATTGTATGAGCGTGTTTCGTATTTCCAAGCGCGTGACATGTGGCTGACCGACTTGGAACAGGCCGTTCGAGACAAGACGGATTTGAGTCAGGTCGCCGCGTTCGACCGATGGCTGTACGTGCAGGTCAGGGACGGCGAACTGGACGTGGTGGACGATCTGGAATGGAATCAGGAGGTAATCAGATGAGTGAGCCACAGATGTTGAAGGTGCGGGACATCGCCAACCGTTATGACATGAGCGAATCGAGCGTGTTCCGGTTGCGCTGCTATCGCCCCGACCGACTACCGCCCGCCATCAAGATCGGCTCCAGTGTCCGATGGCGACTGGAGGACGTGGAGAAGTGGGAAGCCGAACGGCAAAAGAAGGCTGACGCCGGGCGAAACGATTCCATGAATAAGGCGGATACGTCGCGCATGTATGAGGCGCTGCTTGAGATACTGCCGTACTACGACGAGGCCGGAGAGGCCGGACGCAACTACGGGATCAGCCCGGATAATCTACGCCGGCTTGCCGCCGATTTGTGCAAGGAATACGAAAACCAACATTAGTGAGGCTTCTGCTGTTTTCGTGGGTTAGTTTGTTGGTGTTGGTAGTTGGATGTTGAGTCCGCCGCATCGGAGCATGACGAGGCTGATGAGGTTGGTGACGTGGTGGAAGCCGTAGGCCATGCGGATGGTGACCT